>JAIRZQ010000193.1 GCA_031267135.1 Prevotellaceae bacterium | reverse complement strand
GGATTTGACATACTGCGAAATGGAGAACCAAGGTCTTCGCCTATAAACCATGTATCTTTGTCCGTTGTTGCCCAATTTTCCACACAGGCAGCCCAAATATCACTCAAACTTTCGTTGATTGCACCTGATTCTTTTTGGTATACCAAATTTGCCGTTGTTTGACAAACAGCATGACCTAATTCATGAGCACAAATATCAAGGCAGACCAAAGGATCAAATAAACTGCCATCTCCATAAAACATAGCATTAAAATTACTTGACCAAAAAGCATTATCCATGTTAACAATATTGCCATTATTATTGCGAGTTCGTACATGTACATAACTTTTAATAGTCCCATTATTATTATCATAACTTTTTCTCCCATGAACAGAGCAAAAATAATCGAAAGTCATTTCTGCACCCCAATGAGCATCTAAAGCAGCATCATCTTCATTGGCATTATGAAATTCGGCATTCGTCCAATTATTATCATTGTCTGTAAAATCAATGGCATTATTAATTCCTGTTTGTGTTTCATTTACATAGTAAGCAGGATTACGTAAAAAATTAAAAGTCTGTATTGCCGTGTTTGCTGTTACATTACTGCAACCTCTTGATACTTCACGTAGTCTGAAGCTGCCAATATAACTATCAGTCTTAATTGTTTTTGTTCCACTGTATCGTGTTGCTGCTGTTCCGTTAGTATTGGACTTAAAAACCAATGGCTCTACAAAAATCTCTTCACCTGTCTCGCAACTGATATATCCATTATGATTATCCATAATATTTTCGAATGTAATGTTTGCTTTATATGCCAAATGCCATTTATCGTCATAGCCAATAACAAACACCAATTCATAATCGTCTGTTTCTTGCCACCCATTCGAAATAAATTTTTCAATACTTTTTTCCTTTTTCAGTTTGTGTACTGTTACATTTTTTTTGTTCTGCTTCTTTGTAACGTTTTCCAATGCATTAGAGAACGATATTTTAGGTACTTGTTCTATGTTTTGAGGCAATCTACAGTAATCTCCATTAATGGTAACAATATGTTCTTCCTTATCTTTATGTACAATATACTCACAAAAAGAAACTTTTATTCCGTAATATGTTTGTTGATATTTCTCGTGAGTCATACCTATATCATCTTTTTGTACGTCACGTAAATAAAAATCAACACCTTTTTCTGTTTTCAATATTTTCTTTAGAAAAGATTTAGATTCTTCAATAGTTGTATATTTTACTTTTGAAGACACATTCGCATATTTGATAGTTCCGTCTGGAAGACTATCAAGAATTTCAAGATTGTACTGTGCTTTAACATTAAACATGCTAAGCATCAAAATTGTTATAATAAATAGTAATTTCGTTTTCATAATATAAATTTTATTTTATTCTACTTTAATATAAATGCCACCATAGTCAGCAATTCCAAAATAACCAACACTTAAAGTATCATTCTTGATATTATCAAAATACATCCAAGGTTCGTCTAATGCAAGATTCCAAATAACATAGCTTTGAACAGTTGTATTATTGCGAGGAATAGAATATTTTCTCCAAATAATTTCGTGTGATCCTATTTTATTTTTACTTATCTCAACAAATTCATCTTTCGGATATCTAATTCCAACAAATCCACTACTATATATACAATATACGTTCCACTTTCCCTGCACAGCCTTTTGAATAACAGACAAAGGCTGAGCATACAGGTTTTCGATATTACTGAAGTCTATTTTAGACATGTCTATATCGTCTTCTTTCCCGCAGGCAATCATCATTCCTGCCAAAAGCAGCATCATTGCTACTAATTTTAATGTGCTTAATGTCTTTTTCATAACTTTTATTTTTAATTAAATAGTAATCCTTTTTATTTTGCTTCGGCAACCAAGTTGATTTAACATTTCCTTTTTATTTTGCTTCAGCGACCGAGTCGATTTAACATTTCCTTTTTATTTTGCTTCGGCAACCGGGTCGATTTAACATTTCCTTCTTGTAAGTTCTTTCTGTTACAATTGACGCTTTGAGTTTTTTCAGAATTATATCCCTAAAACATTCAAAGCGTCATTTTCTATGTTAATCAATTTTGGGTTTTATCGGCGGCTCGTTGCCTGTATTTTCCTTATTTCTGCGTCTGGTTGTTCGCGCCTTTATTTGCTGCTTGTAGTAACTTCCCAGTCGGCTGAGTTCGCTTATCAGCGTTTTCCATTCCTGATTTTCGCTTTCGGAAGCCCAATACTCAATACCTTCGTACATGGCGTTGACAGCTTTTACACAGTCAGAGCGTATGGCTTTGCTGTCAACGCGCTCTATTGTGCCGAGTTCGGCATTGCGTTGCTGCCACAATTCGTCGAAACGCATATTTGCTTCTTTCATGGCGTTGTACGCCGGCAACAGTGCAAGCGCCGTCAGAGCGTTTATCATTCCGTCAGTTCGCTCAACATCTTCAATCAAGTCGTAAATACGTTGTGTTTCGGCGACATTTCTATCATCGGCAATGTCTCTTTTGTGTTTATCGAACAGAGCGGTAAGTTTTCCCGAAGCCTCCCTGTATTCCGACGCATCTATTCGTGCAAATGTTCGCTCTGCTCTAATCAGAGTGTTCACATAGGCATCACGCGCACGTTCAGCTTCGTTCAGCAAGCCGGCTTTGTTCCATTTCCGTTCCTGCGCTTCTATTCTGTCCAAATCGGGCAGAAAACCTTTTAATGCATCCAGGCGGTTTTTCAACTGCTGTTCTATAACCGGATATTTTTCCAGAATGTTAACAATGTGAGGTACCACTAAGGTAAATTCAACATTTTTTAATCCGTCAAAACGGAATCTTTCAATTTTCAATGTGTCCATATTTATTAAATTTTAATTGTTAATTATTAATTGTTAATTCTACTCCACTTCCCATGTTGCGCCGCTGTGCAGGAGGTCGTCAACGCAATGCACTTTTGCTTTTGCCTTGACTTCTTCGAGCTGGTCGCGCACGTTGTCGTCGTATGTCTTGTCTTTCACATTTCGGATAATTCCAAGCGCCACCGGCATTTCTGGCATTTTCATTCCTGCAAGCATCATGTGTATTCCCGTATCCTGATTTTCGGCATTATGCACCAGAATATCGTTTTCGGTAATTCCATCCCTGCCTATTTCCACAACTTTAAGCTGCATGTTTTCCTTATCAAGAACAAGCCCCCTGTCTCTGTTTTTGCCGAAAATCATTGGCTGCCCGTGGTGCAGCACTATTGTGCGGTCTTCCCTGTTTTCCTTATCCGAGATGTAACCGTGAGCCTTATCATTGAATATGACGCAGTTTACCAGCATTTCCATCACCGATGTTCCGTCGTGCTTTGCCGCTTCCGTCATAATTTCGGTTGACAACTTTATCTCGACATCAAGCGAGCGTGCAAAGAACGTTCCCCGAGCGCCTATTATCAGTTCGCCCGGATTAAACGGATGCTCGACGGTTCCGTATGGAGATGTTTTGGTTACCATCCCGAGCTTTGACGTTGGAGAATACTGTCCCTTTGTCAATCCGTAAATCTGATTGTTGAACAGAAGGATATTGATGTCTATATTTCTGCGGATAGCGTGTATAAAGTGGTTTCCGCCGATAGCCAGAGCATCGCCGTCGCCTGTGATTTGCCAGACGCTCAGTCGCGGATTTGCAACCTTTACGCCTGTCGATATTGCCGAAGCACGCCCGTGTATTCCGTGAAATCCGTAGCAGTTTACATAATACGGAAAGCGTGATGAGCATCCTATTCCCGAAACAAAGGCAAACCGTTCCCTGGTATAGTTTAATTCTTTGGCAACAACGGGCAGGGCGCGCTGTACGGCTGCATATACCGCATAGTCGCCGCATCCGGGACACCATTTTATTTCCATGCTGCTTTTGAAATCCTGTTGAGTATATTCCATGTTTACTGTTTTTTTAGTATTATGTTATTTTAATAATTGCCTGAACTTTTCTTTCAATTCCACTACCGTAAACGGCAATCCCTGCACCTTGCCGTACTGTTCGAATCGAATATTGTAAAATTCGGTTCGCAAATAATCGGCAAACTGCCCCATATTTAATTCGCATACAACAATTTTCCTGAAGCTTTTGAATATTTCGCCTGTATTTTTCGGAAGAGGATTGATATAGTTAAAGTGAGCGAGGCTGATTTTTTTGCCTTCATGCTGCAAGTCATCAACCGCAGAAAACAAGTGTCCGAAAGTGCCTCCCCAGCCAACAACAAGAAGGTCGCCGTCCGCATCGCCGATAATTTCCTGATTCGGGATAAAATCCTGCACCCTTGCAACTTTTGCCGCTCGGATATCAACCATTTTTTGATGATTTATCGGGTCGTGAGATGCTTCGCCGGTAATGAAATCCTTTTCAAGTCCTCCTATACGGTGTTCCAGCCCTTTTGTTTCGGGCAAAGCCCAGCGGCGAGCCAGACGAAGCTCATCGCGCCTGTATGGTTTATATTCGGTATCGCCTTCGTGAACAATCGGCGGACATATAGACGGGTAATCTTTCATAGCCGGAATTTTCCATGGCTCGGAGCCGTTTGCTATAAACCCGTCAGTGAGCAGAATAACGGGCGTCATGTGCTCCATTGCAATTTTTCCTGCATGAAAAGCATAATGAAAGCAGTTGGATGGAGTGCTTGCCGCTATTACTACAACCGGACATTCTCCGTTTCGCCCGTATAATGCCTGACTGAGGTCAGACTGTTCGGTTTTTGTGGGCAATCCTGTTGACGGTCCTCCGCGCTGAACATTTACTACAACCAGAGGCAGTTCGGTCATTACAGCCAGCCCCAGCGCTTCCGACTTCAACGAAAGCCCGGGTCCCGAAGTGGTAGTTACTGCAAAATTTCCTGCAAATGCGGCGCCTATTGCGGTACATATTCCTGCAATTTCGTCTTCTACCTGAAGCGTTTTTACATTCAGGTTCTTGTGTATTGCCAGCTCTTCAAGGATATTTGTTGCAGGCGTGATAGGATACGATCCGCAGAACAAAGGCAGATTCGCTTTTTCGGCAGCGGCAATCAATCCCCAAGCCGTAGCCTGATTTCCGCTTATACTCCTGTATGTTCCCTTTTCCTTTTTCTGCGATACTACCTTATACGTATTGGCATGAGCATGAGTATTGGCGGCATAATTATAGCCATCAACAAGCACTTTTTTGTTTGGTTCGATAAATTCGGGCTTTTTCCTGAATTTATTTTTGAAATATTTGAACGTAAAGTCAAACGGGTGGTCGTAGATAAAATAGCAAATGCCGAGGGCAAACATGTTTTTGCTTCGTACTATCATCTTGTTGTCAAGTCCGCTGTCCTTTAAACTTTCTTTTGTAAGCGATGTTATCGGAGCAAAAATTACATTGCTGTCCTGTAGTCCGAGTTCCTCAAAATGGTCTAATGTAGAAAATCCTGCACGCTGAACAGTCTTTTCATTAAATTCATCGGCATCAACAATTACTGTTGCGCCTTTTTTTGCCCATTTTGCATTTGCACGCAAGGCGGCAGGGTTCATGGCAATAAGCACATCGCAGTAATCGCCCGGAGTACGAACGACACCGCTGCCGACATGAACCTGAAAGCCCGAAACTCCCGAAACGGTGCCTTGCGGAGCGCGAATTTCGGCAGGATAGTCGGGAAAAGTCGATACGCCATCGCCAAGCAATGCAGCCGTATCGGCAAATAATGTTCCTGTAAGTTGCATTCCATCACCGGAATCGCCCGAAAAACGAATTACAACATCATCAATTTCAACACGTTTTGTTATATCCATATTTTTGTTTTACATGATTATTTTACGGCACAAAAGTACTTTTTATTTTTTGAATTCAGAAAACTTTTTATTTGGAATTAAAACAAATTTCGCTTTTTTGTTTGTGGTTTTTTAATTTATTTATATCACAGCGTGTTATCAATGCCAAATTCATGAGTGCGAAGCGCAGGCGAAACTTGGCATTACAGGCGTTCATTCGCACGTGGTTTGTGAATAAACCTGCATTTTGATATGAACATTATATGCAACTGCCAAATTAATGTTCTTCGCATTTTGTTTATTCATCAAAAAGTGCAAACTTTGCATTACATAAAATATGCTTGTGAAATATTCGACAGGTTTCATAGAATATATTCGGCGTTTGCCTTTTGTGAGGTTGCTTGTTCCGTTTCTGGGCGGTATTGTTACCGAAGAATTGGTATTTCGACAAAAAGTTAACCTTTTGCCGGTTCTTTTTATTTTTTCTTTCTGCTTCACTGTAATGTTTTTTGTGCGAATTGGAAAATCGTACGGATATCGATGGCTGTGGGGCGTTTTAATATTTTGCAACCTGTTTCTGTTTGGCGCCGAAATAATGAAAAATCGCTGTCGGCAAACAACGCTAATGCTTGGCAGGCAAACATTTTTCAGAAGCGTAATTATCGAAAAACCCGATGCGGATGATATATTTACCAAACTTACACTTAAAATAACAGCATACCGCGACAGTGCAAAGAATTGGATTCCGGTTGACGAAAAAGCAATGGTTTATTTCCCTGCCGACAGCGCTTCAAACACGCTGAAACTCGGCGATGTTTTGATGCTGAATACAGCTTTTGCTGCAAATTCACCGCCAAGGAACCCTGAAGAATTTAATTATTCATATTATCTTGCCCGACGAAATTTTTTTGCATCGGCATTTGTAACGGCAAACGGCTATAAAAAGACGGGACATGAAAACCTGTGGTTCCGCAAGGCAATTTTGAATATCCAGATGGCAATGTTCGACTGTTTTTCAAAAACAGGAATCGAAGGCGACAACTTTGCCGTGCTTCGCGCTTTGATTATCGGAGATAAAGATTTGCTGAGCGACGAGATTGTCAGCGCCTACAGCGTGGCGGGCGCAATGCACGTACTTGCCGTGAGCGGGCTGCATGTCGGGCTGGTTTATTCGGTTTTGTTTTTTCTGCTGAGTATTGTAAATAAGCGCAGATTTGGAAAATTTATCAGAATAGGAATGGTTTTTTTCGGAATCTGGCTGTATGCCGCTCTTGCCGCATTTTCGCCTTCGGTTTGCCGCGCCTGTGTAATGTTTTCGTTTGTGCTGTTTGGCGACTTATTCGGCAAAAAGGTAAACATCTACAATTCGCTGGCAGCATCGGCATTTTTCCTGTCGATAGTAAATCCCTATAATATTTTTGAAGTAGGTTTTCAGCTGTCGTACTGTTCTGTTATTGCAATAGTTTATTTTCAGCCCTTAATATACAAAACAGTTTACATACGCAATAAAATCCTCAAATACATTTTTGCTCTTGCTTCGGTTTCGATAGCCGCACAAATAGGAACCTTGCCGATAACAATATTTTATTTTCATACCTTTCCCAATTATTTTCTTGTTACAAACGTTTTAATAATTCCTCTCGTTACGGTTATAATGTTTACCGTTGCCGCAGTTCTTATCATATCGTGGATTCCGGTGATTGGAGTACTGACGGGAAAGTTTCTGGACATATCCGTTTCGCTTGCAAACAGTATTACAAAAAATATTGAAATGCTGCCGTATTCTCTTTCCGAAAATATTTACATTGACATCTGTCAGGTTTGCATTGTTGTTGCTGCCTTTATTTTTTTGGCATTTTACATTGCATTTGGAAACAAAAAGGCATTGATTGCAGTGCTTTGCTGTTTTGTAATGTTTTGCAGCATGATTTCCATTCATAAAATCGAACGCCAAAACCGGCTGCAAATGACGGTTTACAATACAAAAGGTTCATCGTTCATAAGCTTTGTTGAAGGACAAAATTCGATAAGCATACGCGACCGCGAAAATATAGTCAATAATTTTGCTTTCAACACAAAAAACCACTTCGTAAAACTCGGAATAAAAAACACGAAAACCTTAGCAATTTCCGGTGATATTAAGACATCCGACATCATAAAATCATATAAAAACATAATCCGGTTTGGTAACAAATCCATAAAAATCGCAACCGTCAACGATATTTCCCAATCATCGAAACCTTTGAAAATTAACTTTTTGATTGTAAATAAATATCTTGGAAACAACATTCGGCAAATTTTGAATAATTATAATCCTGAAATATTGATAATAGATTCGTCGATACAGGCAAGGCAAGCCGGACGCTGGATAGCTGAAGCAGAAAAACGAAACATAAATCATCACTATGTCGACAGCAAAGGAGCATTTACGTGGACAAGGCAGAAGAATTAAATTTACGACTGTTTGAACGCCGCCTGATTGATGCTCACTTAAAAAACCTTATCTCAAACCTAATTTTCACGACCAAACAACCTCAGTAGAAGCATGCAAGGATACCTACAATAACCTCATTACCTTATTCATAAAAGGGCATTGCTAATTAAGTATAGTTTTTGATATTTCTTTGGAATAATGCATTCTGAAAATCAAATATTTATAATCATATATCACATGAAATCTATATATAATTAGCAATGCCCATAAAAGCAATGAAGTAATGAGGTTATTGTCCTACGTGTTATAATTAGTTGTTCATTAAAAGGTCACAAATCATTTATTATAAATAATTATGAATGAAAATCAGAAAAAAATTGCAGGGTTTTAATCAATACAGACATAAAACCTTGCAAAATAAATAATGTTTTCTTTTTCCTGTTACTTTTGCTTTGACGCAAATTAACCCCAAAGTCAAGGCTTATACTTCTCGGCGACCCGCTAACGGCTCAACGGCTAACGGAATTAATATCTCGCTTCGCTTGACGGAATGCCGTTTCAACGCCGTCTTCGCCGAGCGGGTTTCCCGCCTGCGAAGCTTATGCCGTTTTTATTAGCCAATCAACTTTTGTTTTTGCGTACAGGTAAATTTTTCAACTGATCAACATGCAGAAAAATTAATAGAACGTTGAGCAGGCGGCGTTCGTGCAAGTCACAGTCGTAAACGGAATTGGCGTATAGCGTCGGCTGCTATTGATTGTTTGCTCACGCTGTTTAATTTTTACACTTTATGTTTTGATGTACTGCATACCGCATTGCCTGATACAAAAAAGAGAGAACCTTTTTAGACGCTCTCTTTTATAAAAGCAAACAATAAGATCATTCAATTATTGATTTGAAATTCTCAATATCTTCAACTTTGAATGATTTTACATAATTAAATTTTTCTTCATTCGATGCAACTGCGCGTTTTACGAAAACTTCGGCAATTTTTGCATATTCGCCGTCGCGTTGTGCGTCAAGCACAAGCAGATAACTCATAATTATATGTCCTGCCATTTCGACTAAGCGCCGTGCATGAAAATCAATATATTCCTGATTTTTTGCTTCGGTAACCAATGCAACAGCCTGTTCATAATCGGCTGTAAGAGCGATAAGCTGCTCTTTCATTTCCGCAAATTCGGGCGCCGTAACATCTGCTTCGTATTGACGAATTTTATTCAGATATGCTCCCGTTGTAACGCCGCGAATTGCAGCAACAACCTGCAACTGTGAAGTTCCTTCATAAATATTTAGAATACGCGCATCCCTGTAAAGGCGCTCAACCAGATAGTCTTTCATAAATCCGGATCCGCCGTGAATTTGAATAGCATCATAAGCCAGCTGGTTGGCGTATTCGCTTGCAAAAAGTTTCAATATCGGAGTATAAATATCCGATAAGCGCTGGTATTCTTTGTGTTCGTTGCGTTCTTCGGGTGTAAGCTTACGCTCGTTGCCTATAAGATTATACGCCTTGTAAATATCAACAAAACGCGATGTTTCGTAAAGCAGTGAACGCGCAGCCTGCAAACGCGCTTTCATTGTAACAAGCAATTCGTAAACGGCAGGAAACTTTATTATTTCTTTCCCAAATTGAGAACGCTCGCCTGCATATTTCAGCGCTTCGCGATAAGCCGCCTCGCCCAGCCCTACCGACTGTGCGGCAACGCCAAGCCGTGCGCCGTTCATAAGCGACATTACATACTTTATCAAACCGAGCTTACGCTCGCCTACAAGTTTTGCCGGAACGTTGCGAAAAACCAGTTCGCATGTGGGCGAGCCTTTAATTCCCAGCTTGTTTTCAATACGGCGAACAAGAATTTTATCGTCATGATTATTGTCGCAAACGAAATACGACAAGCCTCTGCCGTCTTTTGTGCCATCTTCGCTGCGAGCCAGCACTAATTTGATATGAGCATCTCCGTTGGTAATAAAACGCTTTACTCCATTCAAAAACCAGCAATTCTTTTCTTCGTCAAAAGTCGCTTTCAGTTGAACAGACTGCAAATCCGAACCAGCATCAGGTTCGGTTAAATCCATGGAACACGTGTCGCCTTTTGGAATACGCGGAAGATATTCGTCCTGAATTTCTTTTGACGCAAATTCGTGAATAGTTTCGGCACAGTCCTGCAGCCCCCAGATATTTGCAAATCCCGCATCGGCGCGTGAAACAAGTTCGGCAGCCATAACGTACGGTACCATTGCAAAGTTTAACCCGCCATATTCGCGCGGAAGCGAAATCCCGTAAACGCCTGCTTTTTGAAGCGCTTCGTGGTTTTGCCGGGTTCCTTCGGCATAAATCACTCTGTTGTTTTCGTGTTTTGGACCTTCATGGTCAACGCTTTCGGCATTGGCTGCGATGATTTCGCCGCAAATTTCGCCGATTATTTCGAGCGTTTTTTGATAACTGTCCATTGCATCGTCAAAATCGACGGGAGCATAGTCGAATTTATCCTTATCTTCAAAGCCTTTTTCTTTCAGTTCCACAATTTTTCCCATCAAAGGATGCGTCAAGTGAAATTGAAGATCTTTGTTGTCGTTATAAAAATTTGCCATTTTTAATTTATTTTTTAATTATTATTTTTCTCAAATTCCTTTTTATTTATTCTGTTTGTTTTTGTAAACGTAAATATCAGGACAGGAGTTGTATTTATTATCCATATCATCCACCATTTATTTACATTAAAAATTCTTCAACATTATCTCTGTTTATTACCTTAAATATATTGCCGGTATATGTTTTTTTGAATATTTGCGGAATATTGCCCTGTTTTTTCGGATTCCACTTAAATTCAAATGCTTCTATTTGTCCATCAGATTCTTCGATATAGTCGATTTCCTGTTTTTCGGTTGTACGCCAAAACCATCTGTTTTTCCACTGTTGATTATAATTTAAAAACTTAAGCCGTTCGCTTACAGCAAAATTTTCAAATAAAGCGCCTGTGTCCTGACGTAAATCTACAGGATTAAAATTATTTATCAAGGCATTGCGAATGCCGTTGTCGTAAAAATATATTTTCCGCTTGTTTTTTAATTCATTTCGCAGATTTCGACTAAACGATGACAAGCGGAAAATCACATACGACTGTTCCAGAAGTGATATATATTTTTCAACAGTTTTGGAGTCTATACTGCAAACTTCGCCAAGTTCGCGTATCGAAACTTCGCCACTGATTTGAAAAGCCAGTGCCTGCAACAGTTTAAGTATAACATCTGGTTTTCTGATTCCTTCATTTGCAAGTACATCTTTATATAAATAGCTGTCGGCAAGTTGCAGTAAAACAGATTTTTCATCTCCTTCATGCGTTACAATATCAGGATAATAGCCATAAATCATACGATGCGGCACAAGGCGCTTTTCGTTAATAAGCCCATGATGATTAACCATTTCGCCAAATGACAGCGGAAACATTTTATATTCCCATTTTCGCCCGGTAAGCGGCTCATTTATTTTATTGGCTAAAGCAAACGATGAACTTCCGGTTGCAATCAATTGTTTATCACGAATTTGGTCGGTAATTAATTTGAGTTTTACACCAACATCGCTTATGCGTTGAGCCTCGTCAACAATTATAATTTTGTGATTTCCGAAATATTGTTTCAGAATAGCAGAAGTAGCATTTTCAAACAAGGCGCGCACATCGGGTTCATCGGCATTTAACCACAATACATCATTAGCATTGGCAAAAAGCATTTTGAGCAGCGAAGTTTTTCCTACCTGCCGCGCTCCCATAACAATAATCGCCTTATTTTTCCAAAGCTTATCGTTTATAGTATTTGCCAAACTGCGTGTTATCATCGTAAAATTTGTTTCTGCGCAATGCCGGTTTTTCATTCAAATCCTCAAAAATAGCAATTTTTAAGGATTGAATTCCCCGAAAATTGCCGTTATTAAGGAATTGCGCATTGTAACAGTATTAAATTATTTTGAATTTTTCTTGTAATATTTAATCATTTTCGGAACAACTTCCATTATATCTCCAATGATTGCATAGTCGGCAATTTGATTTATCGGCGCATTCTGATCGGTATTTATTGATATTATTATCGAACTGTCCTGCATTCCCGCAATATGTTGAATCTGTCCTGAAATTCCGCAGGCGATATATAATTTCGGATGTACCGTTATGCCTGTCTGTCCGATTTGTCTGTCGTGATCTGCAAATCCTGCATCAACGGCGGCGCGGCTTGCTCCAACTTCGCCGTTTATCACCTTTGCAAGATCATAGAGCAAATTAAAATTTTCTTTGGAACCTACTCCATAGCCTCCGGATATTATAATCGGCGAGCCTTTAAGATTATGCTTGGCTTTTTCGATATGACGTTCGATGACTTTTACTGCATAGTCGCTTTCATCAACATAGGTCGAAATTTTGTGTTTTATCACTTCGCCTTTGTAGTTTTCATCGAGAATTTCTTTTTTCATAACTCCTTCGCGAACCGTTGCCATTTGCGGACGATGTTCGGGATTTATGATTGTTGCAACTATATTCCCTCCGAAAGCGGGACGAATTTGATAAAGCAGACTTTCGTAAACAATATTGTTTTTTTTGTCTTCGTGCGAGCCTATTTCAAGCGAAGTACAATCGGCAGTTAAACCGCTTTTGAGCGCCGACGATACGCGAGGTCCCAAATCGCGACCTATAACTGTTGCGCCCATCAGGCAAATTTGAGGTTTTTCTTCTATAAACAGATTTACTAAAATCGATGTATGGGGAAGAGATGTGTAAGGATAAAGTTTTTCTCCGTCAAACACATGCAATTTATCAACGCCATAAGGAATTACCTGTTTTTCGATACCATCGAGCCTGTTGCCTATTATAATGGCTTCGAGCCGGCATTTCAGCCGGTTTGCCAGCGAGCGTCCTTTTGTAAGCAGTTCGAGGCTTACATCTGCAACAATGTTGTCTTCTATTTCGCAATATACAAATAAATTATTCATTTTGTAATTTTTTAATTAAATTAATATTTTCATACCTTAAATAATAATATATCATCCAATAGTATGATTATTTAACAGCTCTACAATTAAATCTTCGATTTCATTATCGGCGCCTGTTATTGTTTTACTTTCCTTTGCTTGAAAAACAATGTTTTGTATAGCTTTCACCTTTGTCGGCGAACCTGATAATCCGCACTGTGCAATATCGCCGTTCACGTCGACTACGCTCCATTCTGCAAGGTTCAGATAGTTGCGAACATTGTACAAATCGGCATGCTGCAATTGATTATCTGCCTTTTCTGTCGGCGTTTTAGCATATTTATACTTTTGTACCAGCTTGGCATTACGCGGACGACATGCAGCTGCCGAACCGTTTACGGTTATAACAATTGGCAGCGGACCTTCAACAGTTTCGATTCCACCGGGAATGTGTCGTTTCACCGTAATTTTTTCATCTTCAATTTTAACAATTTCTTCGGCATAAGTAATTTGCGTAAGTCCGAGTTTTTCTGCAACCTGCGGGCCTACTTGAGCCGTATCGCCATCAATTGCCTGACGCCCGCCGATAATAATATCGTAATCTCCGATTTTTCTTATTGCAACGGCAAGAGCGTATGACGTAGCCAAAGTGTCGGCTCCGGCAAATGCGCGGTCGGTGAGCAAATAACCATTATCGGCTCCGCGGAACAATCCTTCGCGAATTATTTCTGCTGCCCGCGCCGGGCCCATCGTTAAAACCGTAACAGTTGAACCTTCATATCGGTCTTTCAATCGAAGAGCCTGTTCGAGAGCGTTCAAATCTTCGGGATTGAAGATTGCAGGCAGCGCTGCGCGATTTACAGTTCCGTCTTCTTTCATAGCATCTTTGCCGACGTTACGAGTGTCGGGAACCTGCTTTGCCAGCACAACAATTTTTAATTTTCCTGTCATAAATAGTCTATTTTAAATTAAAAAAATTATTCAATTTAGTCGACAAAGATATGAAAAAAAATAAAAACCGACAGTTTGCAACTAACAGTCGGGCTATAATTTATTAATTTCAAAATATTATTGGCGTTATAAATCATTGTTTTTCTTGTCGATATGCGTATTTTCCGCATCCGGACAGCAAAAAATTATTTTCAGACTGCTGAAGCATGGCTTTCTTTTTGATTTTAAACCTTTTGCGTTTCATCTTATCAAAGGTAATATAAAGCAAATTAAATTATTAATATCAAATTAAAAACAGATTGTATCATGAAAAAATTACTAATTCTTTTATTAAGCGCTATTTTATGCGTTTCGGCTGATGCACAGCAAAAGTTTGAAAAAAAGCGGCATTTCAAAAACAATGAAAAGCCGGGTAAGGAAGAAATTATTGAAAAAAAATGTAAAAAAGCGGCAGACAAACTCATGCTCGATGATGTTACCGCAGTAAAATTTGCCCCCGTTTATAAGGCTTATTTGAATGAATTAAGCGAAAATGTCGGCTTCAGGAAATTGAATAAAGATGGCGAAACAAATGATTCGGATATTGATGAAAATGTACGGGACAGTTTTGCAAAAGCGCGTAAAACAGTTGATATTCGCGAAAAATATTACAATGAATTTCGCAAGTTTCTTACGGCAAAACAGGCGAAAACTGTAATGAAGCTGTTCGATGGAAAGCGTATGAAAGGCAGGCAATTTGACTATTCTCAAAAATCATTGCGCAAATCAGTAAAGAACCGCTTGGAATTTTCCGAAGATAAACAAAAGCTAAACAAAGAAAAAGCGCTGTTCAAAGCAGCAGAATAATCAATTCTACCTCAGCAGATTAACGGGCAATATTGAAATTTATTCAGTATTGCCCGTTTTAATTAAAATACCTGTAAATAATTGTTATTTCCTTTGATTTTGACATATCGCCGGGATTTGTTCCTTTGCGTCCTTCGGGAACAGGAGCGTTATATTTTGCAAAATGCCGAATCCATTCGGCAGTCATATTTCCCTTATCGTCGCAGAAAGTCATTTTTTTTGCTTTGAATACGGGTTTGCCTTTTTTATTTCTGAAAGCAAGATATACCAGTTCGCTGCAATAATATTCATCATTGTCGGGCGAATAAACATAATCGTAAGGCTTGCCCAAGTATGCTTCCGCATTTTTTATCGCCTGAGGTATAATATCAAAATATTTGCTTTGCAGTCGTCCTACTGCCACTATGGGTTTTCCGTCAATTTTGCGGGCATCATTGAGGAAAGTATCTATAATGACTTTTCTCACTTTGGGCGTTGTGGCTTCAATCACAAATATTTTATCATTTTCTATCGACACAATACCTACATGAGTATAGTTTACACTGTCTGCTCCCGATGTTACCTGTGCAACAGCATCGCTTAACGTTGTACTTTTTCCTGCTTGAAACAGCAAGTCGCCGGATTTCAGACTGAACTGGGCAAAAACATTTGCCGTACAAACCATTAAACCGGTTAATAAAATTATTTTTTTCATAACAGTTCTGTAATATTTCGTACAAAGATAATATTTAGTCGCTCATTACGAATAAATTTATTAATATAAATATCGGTCATGCCTGTTTTTTGTATTTCTTAACTTAACATATTGCTTGCAAACGATATATTTTTTACCTTTGCAGCGTAATTATATTAAAAAATGATTTTATAAAAAACAAAAATTGTTGTGCTGATGAATAAAATTGGCACATTTTTTGGTTATAAATATAAAAAAGTGCATCTTTGTCATCTTTTAAATTTGACAATGGGCTTATTGAAAATAAAAAATTATATATAAATGTTGAAAATTTACGGGAAAATATTAATTATTTTAATTACAGCAACAATCTTATCAACCAATACTGTATTAGCGCAAAGAGATGGCGATGCATTAAGAACACATTCGCCATATACCATGTATGGTATCGGAGATGTATATCGTCACGGAAGTATTGCAAATAAAGCAATGGGAGGAATAAACTACGGCTCGCGCGACCCGTTGGGAATAAATTCATATAATCCCGCAGCCTTAAGCATTCAGGATTCGCTTGTTGTGATGCTTGATTTTGCAGCCGGTTCAAAAAACACCTATTCAAAATCATCATTATCGAATACAAGCGCAAATACTTTTTATTTCGACTATGTGGACTTCAGTTTGAGAATAGCGCCAAATTTGACGGTTAACGCCGGACTATCGCCTGTAAGCGACATTGGCTACGACATCGAGCGCAGGGAAACCGACCCCAAGCAAATAAATAACGACGGCGACATACGATATACGTATACGGGCGAAGGCGGAATAAACCAGTTGCACTGGGGCGCAGGATACAGGCTGTTTCCAAAATTTTCGATAGGCGTTAACATGCATTATTATTTCGGTTCGATAAACCGTTATAACTCTATTGAATTTACAACAGATGCAACGCACAACAATATTTTTTCGGAAAGCAGAACACGAATCAGTAAAATAGGATTTACTGTCGGCGCACAATATCACACACGATTGAATTCTGGCACATTTCTGACTGTGGGAGCAATATATCAACCCAAAACGATATTGCCGGCGCAAAAAGAAATTACAACAATAACAGTAGGCGACATAACAACCGATACATCGCGAAATGTTTCGGTAAACGTTAACGACGTTTTTCTGCCTGCAACGTTCGGGCTTGGCTTTACATTGCGCAGAACGGACAAACTTTTGATTGGCGCCGATTATACCTATCAGGATTGGTCGAAATTTAACATGGATGCGTTTTCAAGTTCGTTTTCATTTACGCCGGGCAAAAACCATACGTTTAATGCAGGAATTGAATACACTCCCAGAGCGAACAATTTGAAAAATAATTTAAAACGATGGAATTACCGCGCAGGATTTCGATATTCAAAAACATTTATGACCTGTAACGGACAGAATATAACCGAACAGAGCCTTACATTCGGCGCAGGCATACCTTTGACGCGGCGGTTAGGTTCAAAAATAAATGCCGCTGTTGAGGTCGGACAGCGCGGAACTGTCAAAAACGGACTTATTAAGGAAACATTCGTTACGTTTTCGGTAGGAATAAATATTTTTGATATATGGTTTCAGAAATTTCAATTTAATTAATGTTATAAATAAAATTACAATGAAAACAATCAGTAAGTTTACATTAAGTTCAATTTTCTTGATGTTTGTATTAACACCAAGTTCTTTTGGGCAAAAAGGCAGATTTGGCGCTACGCCCGAAGATAGCGCAAAATGCGTTATTAATCTTAATTTTATATCCGAAGAAATTAAGAGTCAAAATTATGAAGTTGCATATACTTTATTTAAGGAACTGATGCAGGTTTGTCCGAATGCAAGTCAAAACACTTATTTGTACGGCATAAGAATAATGCAAAACCTGGCAAATAAGGAAAGCGACCAGGTAAAAAAGCAAAAATATGTTGATACGGTTATTATGCTGTATGATAAGCGGCATGAAATTTTCGGCAGACCGTCAAAAGGAGAAACAGCCTTTCGCAAAGCAGGCGAATTAATAGATTTTCGCCCCGACAACCATTCGGAAATAATAAAAGAATATGAAATTGCCGCAATCGAAAAGTATAAGCCCGCAGATTCATACATACAAATAATGCAACAGGTAAAAATAATGTACGGCAAACAATTACTGGAAGCCGATGCAACTATTGCCAGATATGAAAAAATAATTAACGAAATAGAAAAATTGCCGGTATCGGATGAAATAACCGAAGCTCGCAAAACCATAGAAGGACTGTTTCTTTCAATGCCCGAACTCAACTCGTGCGAAAATCTTATTGCAATGTACACGCCTAAATTTCAGGCAAATCCCGAAGATATGGATTTAATTCGCGGAATCAGGTATCGTCTTTCAAACACCGAAGGCTGCAAAGAAACACAACTTTTTGCAGATGTGGTAGAAGCAGGCTATCGTCTTGAACCTAATGCGGAATCGGCATTTCAGCTGGCTCAGCTTTTCTTGATCAGAGGCGATAAAGACAAGGCAATGTCGTATATGAACGAGGCTATCGAACAGGAAATCGACAAGTTGCAAAAAACGAAATACATGCTTCAGGTTGCTAATGTTTATTTTAATGAAGGACGCACAGGTTCGGCATTATCGCTTGCAAATCAGTCAATAAATTTGAATCCGAATGCCGGCGAAGCGTATGTGATTAAAGCAAATTGCTACGCACGCATGGCAACAAACGCTTCGGACTGCGAATTTGGCGGTCGCGCCATTTTCTGGATTGTAGTCGATTTGTTCCAAAAAGCAAAAAGCATTGATTCGAGTTTGACAAGTTCGGCAAATTCGGCTATTGCAACATACAGTAAGCATTTCCCTTCGTATCAGGACATATTCCTCAACGAATATACCGAAGGTCAGCAATTTACTGTAAACTGCAACGGCGTTACGGGAACAACAACCATTCGGTCGGCAAAATAAATTTAACTGACAAAATTGGCTTAAAAAATGAAACCGAACAGGATAAAAACGATGGCGCTTGCATTGTGTGTCATCGTTTTTTTTTCGTGCAGCGATAAACAGGAAGAAATAACCGACAACACAGCAAAAGAAGATGTTTTGCTGTCGGAAACGCTTAATTTAAACGTTGTTTTAAGCCAATATGGAAAAACAAAGCAAACGGCACAGGCTGCGCGAATGTTGCAGTTTTCGGGCAAGGAAGGCAAATATACAACCTTTCCCGACGGAATTTACGTAGAATCGTTTACCGACTCGCTTGTACTTGAATCTACAATAGAAGCGAAATTTGCAAAAATGAAAGAAGGCAGAGATGAATTTTACAGCGCATACGACAGCGTTGTTGTAACAAATTATCTTGACAATACAAAAATTATTACCGATACGCTTTACTGGGACAGAATAAACGGAAAAATTTATAACGACTGCTTTACTAAATTTTTCCTCAAAAACGGATTTTTTGATGCTCACGACGGATGGATATCCAACGAAAATCTTTCCGATTACGAAATACGAACCATACGCGAAGGCGATTTGACAATAGACAGACAGCACAAAACCGCAAACGACAGTACAGCTTCAAATGCTATAATTTTCCCCGATACAACCGAAATAATACCTCAACAGCAACCAAAGCCTGCGCCAACGCCAACAAATACAAATCAGCAATTAAAACTGCAAGATAAAAATATCAGCAACCCAAAAGCGCCACAACCGAGAATTTTAAGAAAATCAGCAGAATTACAAAAAATAAGTCAGGAAAAATGACCGGTCCGATAATCATAATATTAATATCACTGCTGCTTTCCGCTTTTTTCTCGGGAATGGAAATTGCATTTGTTTCGTCAAACAAGCTGCGATTGGAACTCGACAAAAAACAGGGGAAATTTTATACGAAAATCACGGATATTTTTATGCGTAATTCAAGCGATTACATATCAACCATGCTTGTCGGCAACAATATTGTACTTGTAATATACGGAATAGCGTTTGCAGGAATAATAGACAATCCTATACGCACAATACTTGCAACAACATCCGATACTCTTGTGCTTATAGTACAAACAATAATTTCAACATTTATTGTGCTGATAACAGCCGAATTTTTACCTAAAAGCTTATGTAAAATAAATCCTAACGGAGTACTCAAGGCTTTTGCGGTTCCGATATTTGCACTTTATATAATACTTTATCCCGTTTCAATTTTTACATCATGGCTTGCCCGAATGATTTTGAGAATGTTCGGAAAAAAAATAAAAACCGGCGTAAAAAAAACAGTATTCAACCGTTCCGATTTATTCAAGCTTACAACCGAAGTAGAAAGCGTTGAGCAAAATAATGAAAACGATATTTTGATTTTTAGAAATGCGCTTGATTTTCCCGAAGTGAAAGTACGCGAATGCATGATACCGCGAACAGAAATCGAAGCAATAGAAGAAAACGATTTATTTGAAAATTTGAAACAGAAATTCATAAAATCGGGATATACGCGAATTCCCGTATATCGCAATACCATTGATGACATAACAGGATATGTAAATTCTAAGGATCTGTTCAAAACCGATATTAATTTAACTTCGATAATACGTCCGATACGGTTTGTTCCCGAAACAATGCAAGCCGAAAAACTTTTGAAAAACTTTATAAAGGAACATCAGTCGCTGGCTGTTGTTGTTGATGAATTTGGAGGAACATCGGGTTTGGTTTCGATTGAAGATATTTTGGAAGAAATTCTCGGCGAGATTGATGATGAACACGATACCGACGAAATGATAGAAAAGAAAATAGATAACAACATATTCGTCTTTTCGGGACGGCTTGAAGTTGAACACCTGAACGCAAACTACGATTTGAAAATACCCGAATCCGAACAGTATGAAACGCTTGCAGGATATATATTGCACGAAAACGAAAATATTCCTCATCAAAAAGAAATTATTAAAATAAGCGATTTCAAAATTAAAATATTGCGAATGTCGGGCAGCAGAATAGACCTGGTACATCTTACAAAAATAAATTAAAAAACAACAGTTATCAATCATAAAACAAACAAAAACAAAATATTATGATACGAATTATCGGAGAGAAAAGTTCAATTTTCAATCAGTTCATTTCTGAAATAAGAGATGCAAAAATACAAAAAGACAGGATAAAATTTCGTAAAAACCTTGAGCGCATCGGCGAAATATTTGCATACGAAATAAGTAAAGTATTGCCGTCAACACGCAAAAACGTTGAAACTCCGCTTGGCTCGGTCGAAATAGATATTCCAACTACCGAAATTGTACTGGCAACAATTCTTCGAGCAGGATTGCCATTGCATCAGGGAATGCTCAATTTTTTCGACAAAGCCGAAAACGCTTTTGTATCGGCATACAGAAAATATGACAGAGACAACAGCTTCAAAGTAAAAATAGAATATATTTCGTCGCCCAATCTCGATAATAAAACATTGATCATTTCCGACCCGATGCTTGCAACAGGCGCTTCGATGCATTTGGTATATCGTTCTTTAATAGAAAACGGAATGCCCGAACACACTCATATCGTTTCGATAATTGCAAGCAGGGAAGGTATTGAATACATCCGCAAATATATTTCCAAGAACGATGTTACCATTTGGGCAGGCGCAATAGATGACGAACTTACCGTAAAGTCGTACATCGTTCCCGGTCTGGGCGACGCCGGCGATTTGGCTTACGGCTGCAAAATCTGATTTGAACGGAAGTTTACAGCAAATACTATTAGATTTTTTCGGGGAATAATATAAAGTCTAACTTATAAAGAATATATTAGACTTGCGTATTATTATAATACATAAATAATGATTAAATAAGAAGTTATTAACTATTCGTTCCTTAAAAAGTATATTTTTCAGAGAAAAAGGATAATAAAGATATTTTTTCTGTTACTTTTGCCTTGACGCAAAAGTAACCAAAAAGTCAAGGCTTATACTTCTTGGCGACCCGCTAACGGCTAACGGAATTAATGTCTCGCTTCGCTTGACGGAATTCCGTTTTAACGCCCTCTGCGCCGAGCGGGTTCCCCGCCTACGAAGTCTGTGCCGTTTTTATTTTCTAATCAACTTTTGTACTCGCGTACAGGTAAATTTTTCAACTGATCAACATGCAGAAAAATTAATAGCACATTGAGCAGGCGGCGTTCCTGCAAGTCACAGTCGTAAATCGGAGTTGGCGTATAGCGTCGGCTGCTCTTGACCTTTTGCTCACGCTGTTTTTATTTTTTATTTGGTGTTCGCGAGCTTTGCTTACGCTTCGGTTGGTTACTTTTGTGTCAAGATAAAAGTAACGGAAAAAACATCTTTATTATCTCTTATCTCTGAAAAATATACTTATTAAGTAACAAGCATGTAAAGGTTCTGCAATCTGTTTATTTGAAAAAATATCTTAAAAATAAAATTTATATTTATCTTTGCTGCTTGTTTTAAAATTCAACTTATTATAAATTTTAAAAATCGGTAAAATCAATGGAAAAAGAAAATAATGGCGGCTTGTCAAGCGAAACAAAATTGCTGCACGAGGCATATTATGCAAAAGATGCTTACAATGCGCTGAATATGCCTGTTTATCATGCCGTAGCTTACGATTTTGAAAGTGCAGAGCAAATGGAACTGGCTTTTACGGGAAAATCACCCGAACACGTATATTCGCGCATAAGCAATCCTACCGTTCAGCACTTTGAAAGCAGAATAAAAACAATAACAAATGCCGCCGAAGTCATATCGTTCAATTCGGGCATGGCGGCAATAGCCAATACTATTATGGCTGTTGCGTACAACGGCGGCAATATTGTAACTTCGCCTCATTTATTCGGCAATACATATTCGTTTTTTGCTTCCACGCTAAAGGATTTTGGCGTTGAAATGCATTTTTGCGACTTGACCAATCCCGATGAAGTGCGAGCCGGCATTGATAAAAACACATGTGCGCTTTTTCTCGAAATAATTACAAATCCGCAAATGGAAGTTGCCGACCTTCGCGTGCTTTCAGGTATCTGCAAAGCGTATGGCGTACCTTTGATTGCCGATACTACTATTGTGCCATTTACGGCATTCCACGCCGCCGACTTTGGCGTTGACATTGAAATAGCGTCATCTACAAAATATATTTCGGGCGGAGCCACATCGCTTGGCGGATTAGTGATTGATTACAATTCATTCGACTGGCAAAATTCCAAAAAGTTGAATTACTTAGTAAATCAAACCAAATGGTCGGCTTTTTCGGCTAAAGTGCGAACGGAAATACATCGCAATCTCGGAGCTTGCATGACTCCTCATGTCGCTTACATGCAAACAATAGGACTGGAAACGCTTTCCATTCGCTACCGGCACGCAGCAAAAACATGCAAAGAGCTTGCGCAAAAAATAGATGGACTGCCGAATATATTCTCCGTAAATTATCCTTCACTGCCAAAGCATCCTTATTATGCCGTCAGTCAACGCCAGTTTGGAGAATACGCAGGCGCCATGTTTACATTCGACCTTGCATCGCGCGAAGCGGCATTCGGATTTATAAACAATCTTAAATTGATACGCCGAGCGACCAATCTGTTCGACAATAAAACGCTTGCAATACATCCTGCAAGCACAATTTTTGGAACATTTACAGAGGAAACCCGCCGCAGCATGGATATAAGCCAAAACACCATACGAATATCCGTAGGTTTGGAATCACTCGACGATTTGTATAATGATATTGTACAGGCAGCAGAAAAACAAAATTTCTAAAAGCGATTCGGAATAAAATTCAACACAACAAAGAAAGCTACCGCGAATTTATGCAGGTAGCTTTCTTCTTCAAAACAACATTAAAATCTATCACTCTGTTGCATCGTCTTCAACTTCTGCAACAATTTCTTCTTTCGTTTCGCCGATTTCTTCAATTTGGGTTTCGGTATTCGCTTTCGCGGTTAAGGTTTCTTCAATCACTGTGGCGTTTGTTGCCTTTTTTGCACGGCTTCGGCGCGTTGATTTCTTCGTTTCTTTTTTAACTGTTCCTGCAAGTGCTGCTTCGTTAAAATCAACAAATTCTATCATTGCCATATCGGCAGCATCGCCTTGTCGAAACCCGATTTTCAATATTCGAGTATATCCTCCGGGGCGGTCTGATATTTTTGGAGAGATGTTGCGAAACAGTTCTGATACCGCATATTTATCTTTCAAGTAAGAAAATACCGTACGGCGTGCATGAGTAGTATCGTATTTTGATTTTGTAACAAGCGGTTCCACGTACACGCGCAATGCTTTTGCTTTTGCCAAAGTAGTTTCGATGCGTTTGTGCATAATTAGCGATGAAGCCATGTTTGCGAGCAGGGCTTTACGATGTCCTGACTGTCTGCTTAAATGATTATATTTTTTATTATGTCTCATAGTTATTATTCTTTATCAAGTTTATATTTTGAAACATCCATACCGAAAGACAACTTAAGGTTATCTAAAAGTTCATCGAGTTCGGTAAGCGATTTTTTTCCGAAGTTTCTGAATCGCAACAAGTCGTTTCTGCTTAATCTTACAAGTTCGCCAAGCGTTTTAATATCGGCAGCTTTCAGGCAGTTAAGCGCGCGAACCGACAGTTCCATATCAATTAAACGCTGTTTAAGCAATTGACGTATGCGCAACAATTCTTCATCAAAGTCATCCGGAGTAGTCGTTTCATCGGTTTCGATTGTAATTTTTTCATCACAGAACAGCATGAAATGACTGATCAGTACTTTTGCCGCTTTTTTAAGAGCGTCTTTCGGGTGCACCGAGCCGTCGGTAGTTATTTCGATTATTAATTTTTCAAAGTCGGTTTTTTGTTCGACACGAAAATTATCTGTTGTAAAGTTCACATTTATAATCGGAGTAAATATCGAATCAATGGGTATTACGCCAAATTCGGCAACTTCGGGTTTGTTTTCTTCGGCAGGAACCCATCCTCTGCCCTGCCCTATTATGAGTTGCATTTGGAATTTTGTATTTTCATCCATATTGCAAATCACAAGTTCAGGATTAAGAACTTTGAATACCGACATATTGGCGGCAAGGTCTTTTGCTTTAAGAACAGCTTGCCCCGAAACGTTAATGTTTACTTTTTCTGTTTCCACGCCTTCGATATCATTCTTTTTCAGTCTTACTTTTTTAAGGTTAAGAATTATATCTACTACATTTTCAATAACTCCCGGAATTGTCGTAAATTCGTGGTCAACACCGGATATTTTTACTGACGTTATTGCGTATCCTTCCAGCGATGAAAGCAGAACTCTTCTTAGTGCGTTACCGACAGTAATGCCATAGCCGGGTTCTAACGGACGGAATTCAAATCGACCGAAAGTTTCGTTTGCTTCAAGCATTATTACTTGATTCGGTTTCTGAAATGCTAATATTGCCATATTTTTATATTTTATAAAGTTTGTAAAGATTGAAGCTTATAATGGCTTCAATATCCTTCAATTATTTAGAGTACAACTCTACTATTAACTGCTCATTAATTGTTTCGGGGATTTCGCTACGGTCGAGTTTAGCAATATATTTTCCTGCAAGCGCCGTATTATCCCATTCCAGCCACGAATACCTGCTTGTAGCAAGTCCGCTAAGTGAATTTTGTATTGCTTCAAGCGATTTTGATTTTTCGCGAACGCCAACAATATCGCCTAATTTTACAATATAAGATGGTATATTGCATACATTTCCGTTAACCGTAATATGACGGTGGCTTACAAGTTGACGGGCAGCTGCTCTAGTAGGAGCAATTCCCAAGCGATAAACGATATTATCCAATCGACTTTCAAGTAAAATGATAAGGTTTTCACCTTTACGTCCTTTCATTTTTGAGGCGCGTTCGTAGAAAGTACGAAATTGACGTTCAAGCAGTCCGTAAGTATATTTTACTTTTTGTTTTTCTTGCAGCTGAATACCGTATTCAGATATTTTTTTGCGTTTTTTTGCCAATCCGTGCTGTCCGGGAGGGAAATTCTTTCTATCCAGATATTTATCCGGACCATAAATAGGCTCGCCGAACTTACGTGCAATTTTTGTTTTAGGACCTATGTATTTTGCCATAATTCTCTATTTGTTTTAATATATTAAACTCTACGTCTTCCTTTCGGGCGACATCCATTGTGCGGAAGTGGTGTAACATCAATTATTTCTGTTATTTCAATTCCTGCAGAATTGATAGTACGCATTGCAGACTCGCGTCCTGCGCCGGGACCTTTAACAAACACTTTTACTCGACGAAGTCCCATATCGTAAGCTACTTTGGCACAATCGGCTGCAGCTGTTTGAGCTGCATAAGGCGTATTTTTCTTTGAGCCTCTGAAGCCCATTTTACCTGCCGATGACCAGCTTATAACTTGACCATCGTTATTTGTCAAAGAAATTATAATGTTGTTAAAACTTGAATGGATGTGAGCTTGCCCGGCAACCTCAACTTTTACAACTTTCTTTTTGGTTGTTCCCTGTTTTTTTGCCATTTTACTTACTATTTAGTTGCTTTTTTCTTATTTGCTACTGTTTTTTTCTTTCCTTTGCGTGTACGGGCATTATTTTTTGTACTTTGCCCGCGCACAGGTAATCCTATACGGTGACGGATTCCTCGATAACATCCGATGTCCATCAGTCGCTTAATATTCAACTGAATCTGTGTACGAAGTTCTCCTTCTATCACATATTCGTTTCCAATGATACTGCGAATTGCGGCTATTTGTTCGTCGTTCCAGTCTTTTACTTTGGTATTAACGTCAACGCCTGCTTTCGCAAGAATAGTACGTGACGCACTGCGTCCTATTCCAAAGATATAGGTTAATCCTATTTCTCCCCGCTTGTTGTCCGGTAAATCAACACCTGCTATACGTGCCATTTATTTTTTGTTTAATTGTTTAATTGTTTTTTAATCTCTTTCAAGATTTATACCTATCTTGCTGTTTCGTTTATCCCTGACGCTGTTTAAACTTAGGATTTTTTTTGCAAATAACATACAAGCGACCTTTGCGCTTAACTATTTTGCAGTCATCACTCCGCTTTTTAATCGATGCTCTTACTTTCATATCGCTTAGTTTGTTTTTAATTTATTTTATTATTTTATATTTTCTTTATTCTGATGTCGTAATGATATTCGCGCTTTTGTTAAATCGTAAGGCGACATTTCTACCCGCACTCTGTCACCGGGAAGAATTTTTATGTAGTGCATTCTCATTTTTCCCGAAATATGCGCGATAACAACATGTCCGTTATCCAATTCTACGCGAAACATTGCATTTGACAATGCCTCTATTACTGTTCCATCTTTTTCTATGGCTGCCTGTTTTGCCATTATTTTATTATTATTGTTTTAATTTATTTGAATTAATCAAGTAGTTCTTCTATAAATTTGAATGTTGATAAAATATCTGCTTTTCCCTTATCGCGTATGGCAACTGCAAGTTCAAAATGCGCCGAATATTTATTGTCGCAAGTACGCACTGTCCATCCGTCATCTTCTACATATACTTCGCGCCGTCCTAAATTAATCATTGGCTCGATGCAGATTACCATGCCGCTTTGCAGTTTTGTGCCGTTTCCTTTTCTGCCGTAATTAGGCACATCGGGTTTTTCGTGCATATCGTGTCCTATTCCGTGTCCTATCAATTCGCGAACAACAGAATATCCGTTATTTTCGGCGTGTGTTTGAATTGCGTTCGAAATATCTCCTATACGTGCATTAGAGTTAATTTGCTCTATGCCTTTGTACAGGCTTTCTTTGGTAATTTTAAGAAGATTTTCGGCTTCTGCGCTTATTTTGCCTACTGCAAAGGTATAAGCCGAATCGCCATAAAAACCTTTCATTAATGTTCCGCAGTCAACAGATACAATATCGCCTTCCTGCAAACGGTAGTCGGATGGTATGCCATGCACAACTACGCTGTTCACCGACATGCAAAGAGTATTAGGAAAACCGTTATATCCCAAAAATCCGGGCTTTGCTCCGTTATCACGGATAAACGCTTCTGCTATTTTATCAAGTTCGAGCGTTGTAATTCCGGGCTTTATATGTTTTCCGACTTCTGCCAAAGTTTTTGAAACCAAAAGATTATTTTCCCTCAGTATTTCAATTTCTTCGTCGGTTTTCAAATTTATCATTAAATAAAGAACCTTTTTATCATCAATTTTTCAATTACATTCCTGATCGACCTTTCAGCTTGCCGGTTTTCATCAATCCATCATAATGTCGCATCAAAAGATGACTTTCTATTTGCTGCAATGTATCAAGAATTACGCCGACAAGTATCAGCAATGATGTTCCTCCGAAAAATTGCCCAAACTGCCTGTCGATACCGAATGTCAAAACAGCAAAGGTTGGAAGAATTGCTACTATTGCTAAAAACAATGAGCCGGGTAATGTTATTCTCGACATAACGCTATCCAGATATTCGGCTGTTTTTTTACCCGGTTTTATTCCGGGGATGAAACCTCCGTTCTTTTTCATATCTTCAGCCATATTTGTAGGATTAACCGTTACGGCTGTATAGAAATATGTAAATATCATTACCAGCATTGCAAATATAAAGTTATACCAGAATCCGTACTGATTGTTCAATGCCGTTGAGCCTGCAAAACCTGTAAACAGCAGCGGAATCATCATCAACGCCTGCGCAAATATAATCGGCATAACGCCTGCTGCGTTTATTTTCAGCGGTATGTACTGTCGCTGTCCGCCATATTGCTTATTTCCTACAATGCGTTTTGCATACTGTACCGGTATTTTGCGTACACCCTGTACAAGCGCTATACATGCAACAAATACAATAAACAAAACAACCATTTCGACAATAAACATCAAAATACCTCCTGTGGTTTGCGTAAATCGCGTTCCTACTTCCGCAACTAATGCAAACGGAAGCCGTGCAATTATACCTACCATGATTATCAACGATATTCCGTTTCCTATGCCGCGGTCGGTAATACGTTCTCCGAGCCACATTACAAACATTGTGCCTGCGAGCAATATTATCGTAGATGTTATATTAAACCAGAATCCCTGATCAAGAAATGCTTCCGACGGTAATTGCAAGTGCAGATTGACAACATATGCCGGTCCTTGAAATATAAGAATCAGTATTGTAAGATAGCGCGTATATTGGGTCATTTTGCGGCGTCCGCTTTCGCCTTCGCGCTGCAGACGTTGAAAATACGGCACCATAATTCCCAGCAACTGTATAACGATTGATGCCGATATATATGGCATTATACCTAAGGCAAATATTGATGCATTGCCAAATGCGCCACCCGAAAACATATTGAGTAAGCCTATAAGTCCTCCGCTTGCCTGACTTTCCAGACCGGAGCCGCTTATTGCATTGGCATCTATTCCGGGAAGAACGATAAAACTACCCAATCGATAAATCGCCACCAAAGCCAGCGTATAAAGTATTCTTTTACGCAGTTCTTCGATTTTGAAAATATTTTTTATCGTTGTGATAAATTTTTTCATTGATTTTCTATTTTAGATTTTTCGTCTATTCTGGTAACTGTACCTTGCTGCGCTTCAATCAGTTCAACCGCTTTTTTCGAGAAAGCGTGCGCTACAACATCAAGTTTTGCCGTAAGCGTTCCGTTGCCCAAGATTTTCACAAGATGGTTTTTCGATACAAGCCCCGATTCGACAAAAGTGTCAAATGTCAATGTTGTTATTCCTAATTTTTCGGATAATGCCTGTAATGTTGAAATATTTATGGCTTTATATTCCTTACGGTTAATATTTGTAAAACCGTATTTAGGTAAACGACGTTGCAGCGGCATTTGACCGCCTTCGAAACCTGCTTTTCGTGAATATCCCGAACGTGATTGGGCGCCTTTGTGTCCGCGTGTTGATGTACCTCCGCGACCCGAACCCTGTCCGCGTCCTATCCGTTTATCTTTATGTGTTGCCCCTTTTGCCGGACGTAAATTATTCAATTCCATAGTTCATTCGATTTGTACTGTTATTCCTGTTTTTCTACTTTTATCAAGTGTTCCACTTTCTTTATCTGTCCCAATATTGACGGCGTTAATTCTTTTTCAACACAATGATTTATTTTTCTCAAGCCAAGAGATGCAAGCGTTGCACGCTGGCGTTTAGTTGAGCCTATTTTACTTCGTACCTGTGTAATTTTGCATTTTGCCATTTCATTATCTCCTTATCCTTTAAACACTGTATTAAGCGAAACGCCCCTGACTTCCGACACGGTATAGGCATCGCGCAGTTCCAGCAAAGCCATCACCGTCGCTTTCACCAGATTATGAGGATTTGATGAGCCTTTGGATTTTGCCAGCACATCGGTAATGCCTACGCTTTCGAGTACGGCGCGCATAGCGCCTCCGGCTTTCACTCCGGTACCCGGGCCTGCCGGACTTATATAAACTTTTGCACCGCCGAATTTAGCTGTCTGCTCGTGCGGTATAGTGCCTTTATAAACAGGAACTTTAACAAGGTTTTTCTTTGCATCTTCCGTTCCTTTTTGAACTGCAGTAGCTACTTCGTTTGCTTTTCCAAGTCCATAACCGATAATTCCGTTTTCGTTACCAACTACAACAATAGCCGCAAAACTAAAGTGGCGTCCGCCCTTTGTTACTTTTGTAACTCGTTGAACGGCAACCAATCTTTCCTTTAACTCCAAATCGGTAGTCTTTACTTTTTTGATATTTAAATTTACTGCCATAATCTTTTAAAATTTAAGACCGCCTTCGCGTGCCGATTCTGCCAAACTTTTTACCCGTCCGTGATATAAATATCCGTTACGGTCGAAAACTACTGTTTCAATGCCTTTTTCCCTGGCTTTTTGAGCTATAAGTTTTCCTACTTCTTTTGCAACTTCAATTCCCGGTTTTCCTTTTACCTGTTCGGCGATAGATTTATCTGCCGACGATGCCGCCGCAAGCGTTATGCGTTTCAAATCATCTATAATCTGCACATAAATCCGTTTATTGCTTCTATAAACAGACATACGCGGTTTTTCTGCTGTTCCGCTTATTTTTTTGCGAATACGATACTTAATTCTTTGTCTTCTTTCTGTTTTCGTAAGTGCCATACATTATTCTCCCTATTTATTTAGCGTTAGCGGATTTTCCTGCTTTGCGGCGTAACTGTTCACCAACAAATTTAATACCTTTTCCTTTGTACGGTTCAGGTTTGCGTAATGAACGTATTTTTGCTGCAACTTGTCCTATAAGTTGCTTATCAATGCTGGTAAGCGTTAAAATCGGATTTCCTTTCCGTTCAACAAATACCGAAGCCTTAACTTCATCAGGCAGTTCGAAATGAATATCATGCGAATATCCAAGGCTAAATTCGAGTACCTGACCTTTAGCTTCTACTTTGTATCCTACGCCTACCAGTTCCTGTTTGATTTCATATCCTTTCGATACTCCCAGCACCATATTATTCAACAATGCGCGATAAAGTCCGTGCATTGAGCGATGACGCGGCTGATCCGTTGGGCGTTCCAACGAAAACACGCCGTCTCCTACCTTTACGGTGATATCCGGGTCAACTTTTTGACTCAGTTCGCCGAGAGGTCCTTTAACCTTAACCACATTGCCGTTTTCTATCTTTACGGTTACGCCCTGTGGAAGGTTTACAGGTAATTTTCCTATTCGTGACATTATATTAAATTTTTAATATTAACTAATATAACATAAAACTTCGCCACCAACGTTCAAATCACGGGCTTCTTTGTCGGTGATTATTCCTTTTGATGTTGATATTATTGCTATTCCCAAGCCGTTAAGCACTTTGGGCATTGTTGCCGCACCTGCATAACGACGCAATCCCGGTCGGCTCGCGCGGTCAAGCGATTTGAGCGCCGGTTTTTTTGTTACCGGATGGTACTTCAAAGCTATCTTGATAGTACTTTTCAAGCTATCATCCATAAATTTATAGCTTAGGATGTAGCCCTTTTCATGCAGGATGCGTGTAATTTCCCTTTTTATTTTTGATGACGGAATTTCCACTGTCTTATGTCCTACTCTTGATGCATTTCTAATTCGCGTTAGATAATCTGCAATTGGATCAGTCATTACTCTTAGTCTTTTTTAATTTATAATTTATAATTTTCACTTTTTGTTTCGGTATTGATTTATTTTACAATGTTTCTCGAAACACGATACGGTTATGTAACCGATATCCAGATTATTTAATTCATTAATTATCACTATATTACAAGCATTTACCAACTTGCCTTTGTTATTCCGGGAATCAATCCTTGTGAAGCCATTTCGCGGAACTGTATGCGGCTGATACCAAACAGGCGCATATATCCTTTCGGGCGTCCTGTTATTGAACAGCGGTTGTGCAGCCTTACACGGCTTGAGTTTTTCGGCAATTTTGCAAGACCCGCATAATCGCCAGCTTCCTTCAATGCTTTACGTTTTTCTGCATATTTTGCAACCAGTTTTGCTCGCTTCACTTCGCGTGCTTTCATCGATTCTTTAGCCATATTACTGATTTTTTTTTGTATTTTTAAATGGTAATCCGAATTCACGAAGAAGAGCGTATGCTTCCTCATCGTTATTGGTGCTGGTAACAAACGTCATTTCCATACCGAATATTTTCGTTATTTTATCAAGATCTATTTCGGGGAATATGATTTGCTCGCGCACTCCCAATGTATAGTTTCCACGTCCATCAAACTTATCATGTATTCCTTGAAAATCGCGGATACGCGGTAATGCTATTGATATCAATCTATCAAGGAACTCGTACATTTTGTTGCGGCGAAGAGTAACTTTCACACCTATCGGCATTCCCTTACGCAGCTTAAAGTTGGAAATGTCTTTTTTAGAGGTTAATACTATTGCCTTTTGCCCCGTAATAGTTGTAAGTTCATTTTGTGCAACTTCTATCAGTTTCTTATCGGCAACAGCGTCACCTACTCCCTGATTTACTACTATTTTTTCCAAACGCGGTACCTGCATAACAGATTTATAGCCAAATTCTTGCATAAGTTTTGGAACAATTTCCTCTTTATACTTTTTTTGCAAGGCAATTACATAATCTTTAGGAAGTAGCTGTATTCCCGCAGTATCTTTTTTTGTATCTTTCTTTGCCATTATTTAATCTCCTCGTTTGTTTTTTTAGAATAACGAACAAGTTTTCCTGTCGATTCGCTTATGCGGCGTCCTGTTTTTATCGGCTTGCCATCAGCATCCGCCAATTGCAGATTTGAGATGTGTATGGGCGCTTCTTTTTCGATAATTCCGCCTTGCGTATTTTTTGCGTTTGGTTTTGTATGTTTTTTCACCATGTTTACGCCTTCAACTATTGCCCGTTCCGTTTTAACGATAACTTGCAGTACTTTACCTGTTTTACCCTTATCTTCGCCGGCATTTACGTAAACTATATCGCCTTTTTTTATGTGTAATTTTCTTTTCATTTCAACACATTTTATTATATTATTATAATACCTCCGGAGCCAAAGAAACTATTTTCATATAGTTATCACGCAATTCCCTTGCTACGGGACCAAATATACGGGTTCCGCGTATTTCGTCCTGATTATTCAACAATACGCAAGCATTGTCGTCAAAGCGTATATAAGAACCATCTGCACGACGCACTTCTTTTTTTGTGCGCACGATGACTGCTTTTGATACTGTGCCTTTTTTAGCATCGCTTCCGGGCATTGCATTTTTTATAGTAACAACTATTTTGTCGCCCAATGAGGCATAGCGTCTTTTAGTGCCGCCCAATACGCGGATACAAAGCACTTCTTTTGCTCCGCTGTTATCTGCTACCTGTAATCTTGTTTCCTGTTGTATCATAATTACTTAACTTTTTCAATTATTTCTACTAAACGCCAGCATTTTGTTTTACTTAGCGGACGTGTTTCCATAATACGCACTGTATCGCCTTCGCTTGATTCATTTTTTTCGTCGTGCGCTACAAGTTTTGTTGTTTTATTCACAAATTTTCCGTATATCGGATGTTTCACTTTGCGTTTCACTGCAACTACTATGGTTTTTTCCATTTTGTTGCTAACAACAATTCCTATTCTTTCTTTTCTGAGATTTCTTTCCATAAACGATTATTTTTCCCCGTTAGACTGTTTTTGCTGCAATACAGTAAGCATTCGTGCTATATTTCTTCGTGAGTTTTTTATTTTTGACGTATTCTCTATTGGAGATATAGCGTGGTTCATCTTCATTGTCAAGAGGTTTGCCTTTTCTGTTTCTATGCGTTCAATCAAGTCGTTAATTGCCATTTCTCTTATTTCTGTTGTCTTCATATCTTTAAAATTTTACAATGATTCTTCAACATAATCTCTTCTTACAATGAATTTTGTAGCTATCGGAAGTTTTTGCGCTCCCAATCTCAATGCTTCTTTTGCTATTTCCAAAGGAACGCCTTCCGCTTCAAAAATTATTCTACCCGGATTTACTATTGCCACAAATCCTTCGGGGTTACCTTTACCTTTACCCATGCGCACTTCGGCCGGTTTTTTGGTAATAGGCTTGTCGGGAAATACACGAATCCAAATTTGTCCTTCACGTTTCATATAGCGAACTATTGCCTGACGTGCAGCTTCCAATTGGCGACCTGTCATCCAACATTCTTCCATTGCTTTTATTCCGAATGATCCGAATGTAAGCTGATTTCCTCTTTGGGCATTTCCTTTCATTTTGCCCTTTTGCTGCCTTCTGTATGTTGTCTTTTTCGGCTGTAACATTTTCTTTCTCCTTTCGAAATCATTTTATTTTTTAGATCTTCTTCCGCCTTCGCGTTTAGGTTTTCTATCATTGCCACGTTCGTTGCGTCCACTGTTAAAATTTCCTCCTGTGGGTCCTGTTAATGCCGCTATGCCCACATTAGGTGAAAGGTCGCGTTTTCCGTAAACCAATCCGTTGCATATCCAAACCTTGATTCCAAGCAAGCCTACTTTTGTAAGCGCTTCGGCAAGTGCGTAATCTATATCTGCACGGAATGTATGCAGTGGAATACGTCCTTCTTTCAAAGTTTCGGTACGTGCCATTTCGGCTCCGCCTAAACGTCCTGAAATCTGGATTTTAATACCTTCGGCGCCCATGCGCATTGTTGCTGCAATTGCTGCCTTAAGCGCCCGTCTGTACGGCAATCTGCCTTCTATTTGTCGCGCTATTCCGTTTGCCACAATGACAGCATCAATATCCGGACGTTTTATTTCGAAAATATTGATCTGTATTTCTTTGTTTGTTATTTTCTTTAATTCTTCTTTTAGCTTATCTACTTCACTGCCTGCTTTTCCTATAACCATTCCCGGTCGTGCGGTATTAATGGTAACAGTTATAAGTTTGAGTGTACGTTCTATAATTATTTTAGATATTCCTGCTTTTGAAAAACGCGCATTAAGGTATTTTCGTATTTGTGCATCTTCAACTATTTTTGCCGAAAAGCTTTTACCACCGTACCAGTTTGAATCCCATCCGCGAATTATTCCCAATCTGTTTCCTATCGGATTTACTTTTTGTCCCATATTATTTTTCCTCCGCTTTTTTACCCAAGATTATGGTTACGTGATTCGATCTTTTACGTATTCGGTGTGCGCGCCCCTGTGGCGCAGGTTGAATTCTGCGTAATATTCTTCCTCCATCTACAAAGATTTCCTTAACACACACATTACCGTTTTCCAAGTCTTTTTCGCCTTCATTTTTTGATTCCCAATTTTTAATCGCCGATTTAAGCAATTTTTCCAAACGCAACGATGCTTCTTTTTTTGTATATTTAAGAATATCAAGCGCACGTCCTACTTCCATGCCTCTTATCAAATCTGCAACCAAGCGCATTTTGCGCGGCGATGTCGGACAGTCATTGAGCTTCGCATAACTTTTGAATTTTCTTTCCTCTTTCAGCTTTTCAGCCATTAATCTTTTTCTTGCACCCATTATGTTATAAATTTTGGCGTTACTTATTATTTTCTATTTCCCGCGTGCCCCGAAAACTTACGTGTTGGAGCAAACTCTCCGAGTTTATGTCCTACCATGTTCTCAGTTATATAAACAGGTATAAATTTATTTCCGTTGTGTACGGCTATTGTGTGTCCTACAAAGTCCGGAGCAATCATGCTTGCCCGCGACCACGTTTTTATCACTGCCTTTTTGTTTGTTTCGTTCATGGCAGCAATTCTTTTTTCTAATTTTGGTTCGATATATGGACCTTTTTTCAGTGATCTACTCATTTTATTCTTTTCTCCTTAATTATTTTTTACGACGTTCAAGAATAAACTTCTTTGAGTTTTTCTTAGGATTGCGCGTCTTATAACCTTTGGCAGGAATACCTTTCCTCGAGCGTGGATGACCGCCCGAAGCACGTCCTTCTCCTCCGCCCATTGGGTGATCAACAGGATTCATTACTACGCCTCTGTTACGCGGTCGGCGTCCGAGCCAACGCTTTCTTCCTGCTTTTCCATGCTGCTCAAGGCTATGGTCGGCATTCGACACCGTTCCTATCGTTGCTTTGCAGGTAATCAATACCATACGGGTTTCGCCGGAAGGCAATTTTATGATTGCATATTTTCCTTCGCGCGCTATAAGCTGAGCGTAAGTTCCTGCGCTACGAGCCATTACTGCTCCCTGTCCGGGATGAAGTTCTATATTGTGAACCACTGTTCCGAGAGGAATTTCGGACAGAAATAATGCATTTCCTATTTCGGGGGCGATGCCTGTTCCCGAATTTATTTTTTGCCCTACTTTCAATCCGTTCGGAGCAATGATGTAGCGTTTTTCTCCATCGTCATAAACTACAAGCGCTATGCGGGCGCTACGGTTAGGATCATACTCAATAGTTTTCACTGTTGCCTGTATTCCGTCCTTTTCACGCTTAAAATCAACTATCCGATACATGCGTTTATGTCCGCCGCCAATATAACGTATCGTCATTTTGCCTTCGTTGTTGCGTCCTCCCGATTTTTTCAAAGGAGCCAACAGCGATTTTTCAGGCTTTGATGCTGTTAAATCATCAAAAGTTCCTATTATTTTATGTCTTGTTCCGGGTGTTACCGGTTTAAACTTTCTTACTCCCATAACGCTTATATATTACTGAAAAAGTCAATTTTATCATTTTTTTTCAGGGTTACAAAAGCTTTTTTGTAACGATTGGTTCTGCCTGATACAACTCCGCCTTTTGTATTGCGGCTTTTACTCTTTCCGTGATAGTTGGCAGTGTTAACCTGTTCAACAGATACTTTATATACCGCTTCGACGGCTTCCTTTATCTGAATCTTGTTAGCTCTATGATCAACTACAAAACCGTAACGATTTAACTTTTCGCCTTGAATCGTCATCTTCTCGGTTGATAGTGGCTTAATTAATATTTCCATAACTTATTCTATTCCAAATGTTTTGTGTAGCGCATCTATCGCAGGCTCAAGCAGAACAAGTTTAGATGCATTCATAATATCATAAGTTGACAGTTCCGAAACAGTAATTACTTTCATTTTTGCAAGGTTGCGAGCCGACAAAAAAAGATTTTTGTTTGGTTCCGAAAGTATCATTAATGTTTTCTGGTTATCAAATTTAAGATTACTGCTCAATTTGATAAATTCCTTAGTTTTCGGAGCATCAAGATTGATATCTTCAACTATCAGTATTGCATCCTTTTGAGCTTTGTATGTAAGAGCGCTCCTGCGAGCAAGTTTCTTAACCTTTTTGTTTAATTTAAAGCTATAATCGCGCGGTTGGGGACCAAATGTACGTCCTCCTCCCACGTATATATTTGCTTTCCTGCTGCCGTGTCGCGCTCCGCCGCCGCCTTTTTGGCGTCCAATTTTCTTTGTACTGTAAGCAACCTCCCATTTTTCCTTTGTTTTATGCGTTCCCTGACGCTGATTTGCAAGATATTGCTTAACATCAAGATAGATAGCATGATCGTTGGGTTCGATGCCGAAAACGGTATTATCAAGCGTTACTGTTTTCGCTGTTTGAGCTCCGTTAATATCGTAAACTGTTAATTCCATTTTCCTAATCCTCAACTATTAAATATGAACCTTTGGCGCCCGGTATCGAACCTTTAACCAACAACAAATTGTTTTCGGGTATAACCTTCAAAATCCTGAGGTTTAATACTTTTACCTTATCGCCGCCCATTCTTCCTGCAAGACGCTTGCCTTTGAATACGCGCGATGGATACGACGATGCTCCCATTGAGCCGGGCGCTCGCAAACGATTATGCTGTCCGTGTGTTTGTCCTCCGACACCTTGAAATCCGTGACGCCTCACGACGCCTTGAAATCCTTTTCCTTTTGAGACTCCTGTAACATCCACCCAAGTATCTTCCGCGAAATCGGCAACAGTAACTATATCGCCGAGCAGCAACTCTCTGTTGAATGTTTTTGCAACTTCTGCCACCTTGTATTTAGGTGCAGCGTTTGCCTTTTTGAAATGTCCCAAAAGGCAATTATTGGTGCGTTTTTCTTTTTTATTGTCATAGGCAAGCTGAACGGCTTCGTAGCCATCTACTTCAACTGTTTTCACTTGCGTGACAACACATGGACCAGCTTCAATTACGGTACAGGGAATATTTTTCCCTTCCGTATCAAAAACGGATGTCATTCCGATTTTTTTTCCAATAATTCCTGGCATGTTTATTTATTTAATTTTTACTGAAACTTACCCGTTTCCTCTGTCGGAAAACTTCTGTAAGTGATTATTTATTATATATTTACTAATTTTTATCTTTAACTTTCGTCATTATTTATCTCATTGTCGACAATCTCATCACACTTTGATTTCTACTTCAACTCCGCTCGGCAATTCAAGCTTCATAAGCGCATCAACTGTTTTGGGCGTAGAACTGTAGATATCCAGCAAACGCTTGAATGCGCACAGCTGAAACTGCTCGCGCGCTTTTTTGTTTACAAAAGTAGATCGGTTTACCGTGAAAATCTTCTTTTGCGTAGGCAATGGTATAGGTCCGCTTACTATTGCGCCTGTCAATTTTACTGTTTTTACGATCTTCTCTGCCGATTTATCTACGAGAGTGTGATCGAATGATTTGAGCTTTATTCTAATTTTTTGACTCATTATTAAACTGTTTAAAATTTCATTTTAACTTATTCAGGTTTTTATTTTATTCATCATCAGCAATTTTCTTTCCTGATGCTTTTTCTATTACTGTTTTTGCTATGCTTGCAGGTACTTCTTCGTAATGAGAAAATTCCATTGTCGATGTTGCCCGTCCTGATGTAATGGTACGCAATACCGTTACGTATCCGAACTGTTCCGATAATGGAACTTTTGCTTTTACCACCTGTGCATTTCCTTTGGCTTCTGTTCCTACAATCATTCCTCTGCGGCGATTAAGATCGCCAATTACATCGCCCATGTATTCGTCCGGAGTAACAACTTCCAGCGACATTATCGGTTCCATCAATACGGGATTCGCTTTGATTGCCGCATGACGAAATGCCGTACGGGCGCAAATTTCAAATGAAAGCGAATCGGAATCAACAGGATGGAACGAACCATCTTTCAATTCTATTTTCATGCTTTCTATTTCGTAACCGGCAAGAGGCCCGTTTACCATTGCCGCTTTAAATCCTTTCTCTACCGATGGAATATATTCTTTCGGAATATTACCGCCTTTTACGCTGTCAATAAATTGCAATCCGGTAATTTCCTTGCTGTCAACAGGTCCTATTGTTACTATAATATCGGCAAATTTACCGCGACCGCCTGTCTGTTTCTTAAATACTTCGCGATGTTCGCATGTTTTGCGCAAGGCTTCCTTATAGTTAACCTGCGGCGCTCCCTGGTTAATTTCAACGCCAAATTCACGTTTCAGTCTATCAACAATAATTTCCAAATGAAGCTCGCCCATTCCGCTGATAATTGTTTGACCGTTGTCTTCGTCTGTCTTTACGGTAAAAGTAGGATCTTCCTCGGCAAGTTTTCCAAGTGCAATACCTAATTTGTCAAGGTCTTTTTGCGTTTTAGGTTCGATTGCCAAACCGATAACAGGATCGGGAAATGTCATCGATTCCAGCGATATTAAATGTTTTTCGTCGCAAATAGTATCTCCGGTGCGCAAATCTTTAAAACCTACACATGCGCAAATATCTCCCGCCTCTACAAATTCAATAGGATTTTGCTTGTTTGAGTGCATCTGATACAAGCGTGCAACACGTTCTTTTCGCTGCGAGCGACTGTTATAAACATAACTTCCGGCATCTATGTGTCCCGAATAGACTCTTATAAATGCCAAACGTCCCACATAAGGGTCAGTTGCTATTTTGAACACCAGCGCACAAAACGGTTCTTTTACATCAGACCTGCGCGATATTTCATTATTGTCATCATCAACGCCAAAAACTTCTCCCTTGTCTATCGGACTCGGCAGATAACGAACTATTGCATCGAGCAAATACTGCACTCCCTTGTTTTTAAATGACGAACCGCACATTACAGGCACAACTTTCATTGCTATTGTTGCCTTACGCAATGTTTCTACAATTTCTTCTTCCGATATGGAATTGGGATCATCAAAAAACTTTTCAAGAAGCACATCGTTAAATTCGGCTATTGATTCTATAAGTTTCTCGCGGGCGGCATCCACTTCTTCCTGCATATCGGCAGGCACGTCTTCAACAACGAAATTATGAGTTACCGTTTTATCGTCGAAAAATATGTATGCTTTATTTGTTATAAGATCAACAACGCCTTTGAACAGTTCTTCCGCTCCTATCGGCAATACTATGGGAACGGGATTTGTTCCCAACTTTTCTTTCATTTGCTGAACTACGTTCATAAAATCGGCGCCTATTCTGTCCATTTTATTCACATAGGCTATACGGGGAACTTTATATTTTTCGGCTTGGCGCCATACTGTTTCCGATTGCGGTTCAACGCCACCTACGGCGCAAAATGTAGCAACCGTTCCATCCAATACGCGCAACGACCGTTCTACTTCTACGGTAAAATCAACGTGTCCGGGCGTATCTATAAGATTTATCTGATATGTTTTATCGGCATAGTTCCAGAAAGTTGTAGTTGCCGCGGATGTAATTGTAATACCGCGCTCCTGTTCCTGTACCATCCAGTCCATAGTGGCTGCGCCATCATGCACCTCGCCAATTCGATGCGTTTTGCCTGTATAAAATAAAATGCGCTCTGATGTAGTCGTTTTGCCTGCATCAATATGCGCCATGATTCCTATATTTCGCGTATATTTTAAATCTCTTACTGTCATTTATTTTTATTTACTCTCAATCTTGCGGAATTAAAACTTGAAATGTGCAAATGCCTTATTTGCTTCCGCCATTCTGTGCATGTCTTCCTTACGTTTGAATGCTGCGCCTTCCTGATTGTAGGCTGCTACTATTTCGGCGCATAATTTTTCTGCCATTGAGCGTCCCGAACGTTTACGAGCAAACACAATCATGTTTTTCATGCTGATTGAAATTTTTCTTGCGGGTCTCACTTCAACAGGCACCTGAAAGTTTGCACCGCCAATACGTTTACTTTTAACCTCAACCTGAGGCGTAACGTTTTCAAGCGCTTTTTTCCAAATGTCGAGAGGAGCCTTGTCTGAATCTTTCATCTTCTCGCCTATCATATCTATAGCTTCATAGAATATCTTATAGGCAATACTCTTCTTTCCCTGTAACATCAAACCGTTTACAAACCGGGTAACCAATACGTCACCGAATTTGGGGTCGGGAAGCAGAATCCTCTTTTTAGGCTTCGATTTTCTCATTTGTTCTTAATTTTTTACTTTATTTTTTATTCTTTGCTCATACCGGCTAACATTTATTGCCGATTTTCGCTGTTGATTACTTTTTCTTCGGACGTTTGGTTCCGTATTTTGAGCGCCGCTGATTGCGTCCTTCCACTCCTGCTGCATCAAGCGCTCCCCGAACAAGGTGATAGCGCACGCCCGGAAGGTCTTTAACACGACCGCCGCGAACAAGCACTATGGAGTGTTCCTGCAAGTTATGTCCTTCGCCCGGAATATATGCGTTCACTTCTTTTCCGTTCGTTAACCTTACACGCGCAACCTTACGCATTGCCGAGTTTGGTTTTTTGGGCGTTGTGGTATAAACGCGCACACATACGCCTCTGCGTTGAGGACATGCGTCTAATGACGGTGCTTTACTGCTGTTTTCTGCCTGTAAGCGTCCTTTTCTTACTAATTGTTGAATTGTTGGCATAAATTACTGTTATTCAAATCTATTATGTTTATCTTTCCTCTAAAATGGGCTGCAAAGGTAAATCATTTTTTTAATATGGCAAATATTTATCAATATTTTTTTGATACATATAGAGGTATTTTTTAATCTTAAACAGTTAAATTTTCTTAAAATAAAGTTTTATTTTATTAAACCGGCTCCGAGTGTACGACAAGCCTCGTTATTATACCGCTAATTTTTAAGGAAATTTTCAAAAAATTAATGCAAAAAAGAAATCGGAAGTCCAAAAGCCGGGAAACTATTTTGAAGATTTCAAGTTTTTATAAAATATTAAGGTAAACGAATTTTCTAATTTTATAAACGGTATTAACTTTATAAATTTATCGTATATTTGCAGTAAAATTTTCAAAAATAACGAGTATGAAAGCATATATTTTCCCCGGTCAGGGAGCGCAATTTACAGGAATGGGCAAAACGCTTTACGATAATTTTGCTCAAGCAAAAGAAATGTTTGAAAAAGCCAACGATATTCTTGGTTTTCGTATTACCGACCTGATGTTTGCAGGCACAGATGCCGACCTTAAACAAACCAAAGTTACGCAGCCTGCAATATTTATTCATTCTGCGGTTCTTGCAAACCTGCTTGACGACTTCAAGCCCGACATGGTTGCAGGACACTCGCTTGGCGAATTTTCCGCACTTGTTGCAGCAAAGGCAGTGTCGTTTGAGGATGGATTGAAGCTTGTTGCCGCACGTGCAAATGCAATGCAAAAAGCCTGCGAAAAAGAACCGTCAACAATGGCGGCTGTTATCGGCTTGGACGATGCCAAAGTTGAAGAAATATGCGCAAATATGGATGGAATTGTTGTTGCTGCAAATTATAACTGTCCCGGACAGCTGGTAATATCGGGAACAGTCGTCGCCGTTGAAGCTGCATGCGTAAAATTAAAAGAAGCAGGCGCGCGCCGCGCTCTCGTTTTGCAGGTCGGCGGAGCATTTCACTCGCCGTTGATGGAACCGGCTCGCATTGAACTTCAATCAGCCATTGAAGCAACGCAGTTTACAGCACCTGTGTGTCCCGTTTATCAGAACGCAGATGCAAAGCCTTATATCGATGCAAATACAATTAAGAAAAATCTCATACAGCAGCTTACTTCGCCTGTACGCTGGACACAAACCATACAAAACATGTGCGCCGCCGGCGCTACTCATTTTATAGAATTAGGACCCGGCAGCGTATTGCAGGGCTTGGTAAGGAAAATAAACAGCAGCGTTGAAGCCGAAAGCAAACAGACACTATAATTTGCCCGGCGCTACTGCTGTTTGCCAATACGACAGATTTGCCGCATCGTACACCCTCTAAAAACAGGCACAGTGAATATGAAACAGATACAAAAGCATAAAAAAACATTTTTATATGTCGGTTTGGGAATATTAGCCATTGCTTTTGCCTTTAAATTCACAGTAGCGCCTGCATATTATTTCTGGCTACTATTAAGTACGGCAATCATATTTAAAATATTTTTTCTGACAGCTGTTTTTTCCGAAAAGGGATTCAGACCGAGTTTATGGCTCTGCTTAATTTTGACCGGCGTGGCATTGATTTTAGCATCGATGCTGTTTAAGACGGTTTTTCCGATACCTGCTTTGTATAAGGTACTTTTTTACGGAGCCATATCGCTGAAAGTAACAGGCTTATTTTTAATGATTTTTTCCAAAAGACAAGAATAATACATAATACCTGCACAGAGACTTGACGTGCTGCGTTTCTATGGTTTACAACTATGACTTGTGGAAACGCCGCCTGCTCAACGTTCTATTAAACGGGACACCAGCAAAACCCTGTGTTTAGGCAACAATCTACTTCTTTTTTTCTTTTCTCCACAGGGTTTTACTGGTGTCCCAAAGGACCTTTGATATAAGTTAATTTGTATGCTCTAATATACAAATTTTAGGGGATATATAAAAGTCCGAGCTTGGGAAAATCCGGACTTTTTTGCAAAAAAACCGAGGATGTGCCTTTTGACATACCCTCCTTTTTTCTTAATATGTATTTCGTTATTTGCGAATAACTTCTCCTTTGATGCGTACTTTATAAACAGTATCGGGAACATTTGTAAAGATTGTTATTTCTTTAATAAAAATTCCGGGACGTCCTGTTGTCGAATAAGTAATTTTTATTGTTCCTGTTTTTCCGGGAAAAACAGGCTCCTTTGTATAATCGGGTGTCGTGCATCCGCATGTAGTTTGTACACGTTGGACAAACAGCGGGGCAGTACCTTCATTTTTGAAAACAAATTCGCATGTAACAGAACCTACGCTTTCTTCTACTTTACCAAAGTCATGTACATCTTTTGTAAAGACAGCCTTCGGGGTTTTATCTCCATCCTGGGCTATCACAAAGCCGGTAGATAATACCAAAGCTAATAATATAAAGCCAATTTTTTTCATATACTTAATTTTCTTTATTTCATCAAAATTATAAATATGTAGTTTTAGTTTTGTGACAAATACATTGCGAAGTTAGTAATTAATATGACTATTTTTCAATATTTTAGGAATATTTAACATTCAGCAGGATATTCATCGCTTTCGGGATAATAAACACTTCTATGTAATATTTTGTTTATCATTTTTTGAAAATGTTCATAGTCATACGCAAATATAATCCTTTCAGGTCTATTATCCGATATTCATCTTAATTACTGATGTTACGCACAATCGGTCAGAACCACACAATCCTGAAAGGACGTAATTTTCATAACCTATGGTCATCGACCATCGGCAAGGAAACTGCAATATCATACTGCCTTTCAGGCAGGAGTTTCGTACGCTTCGTTTGTCCTGACTTTCAGGCAGAAACAGTAGCGATGACCGTTCTTCGCAGGTCGGTGACCTGCGGTTATTAAGATATTGCCTTTCAAGCAATGCGGCTTTAACTGTCCTGCGTAACATGAGGTACATGTTTTTACTGTTCACCGTTATAGCAGTTGAGATACTTGCATTATTACAGGAGGCAGACTGTTTACTGTTATGGTAATAGTGCCTGTATGATGCCATGGAAAAAATGTATTAGGAGAAGCAGAAATCCAAAATCCAACTACTACATCATTTACATCAACAGTTCCAATATGTACCCAATATTGAGAGGATGTTATGCTGACAGTCGGCTCTTTTATATTTGTATAAATTTCAAAAAACAAGCTGTTCAATGGTTCGCCATCCAATTTTGCGCTTTCGCCATCAGCAGAGAAAACCAGAGCTGTACCCGCCGGAGTAACAGTCAGTACAGGTCCTTCCTGCGTAACATCTATAACTATGGGAGTTGCCGTGCCCGAACTGACAGTTACCGTAGCCGGCGGCGGCGCCGTAGCGGCAGTATTGGCGGCGGCAGAGAGCGAAAATGTACCTTCGTCTGCATTTTTGCTAACATTAAGCCAGGATTCGCTTGATACGGCGTCCCATTCCCTATTGCGGCTTGCATGCACGCGAAAAGTTTTATTGCCGGCAATGCCCTGAAGTGAAAAAACAACAGGATTAAGGGGATATACCGAAAGCGCCGCTTCCTGCTCTACGACTGCAGACCATAGTATGTTTTCTCCTGATTTTATCGAAACGCCTGCCCGTTCTGGAGCTACAAGGTCAACAGGATCTGCCGACAGCGTAAAGGTATTTGCTGTTTTGGCAATATGCACCCACGACCGGGTAGATGTTACATCCCACGACTCATTTTTGGGTACGGTTACTGTAAATGTAGCCGGCTCATCACGCCATCCGTTCCCCAGCGATACGCTTAAACCGTCCGCCGAAAAAAGGACAGGGGTGAAATCGGGAGTTATTTTCCATATTTGAGGCTCTTCATCCCTGCTGCACGAAGCCGCCAACAACAACGCAAGGGCTGCAAGTATTTTAATATGTTTCATGTTTTTATAATTTTTAAAATATTATTAAATTATGCCGGACATCAGGCAGAATTCCCGCCTGATGCCTCACATTATGCTGCATGTAAAAATATTTTCTTCCATCGGTTTGATAATCATATATCCGTCCATAGCAGCAGAAACGATAGTTCAAAGTAACATTGATAGTCATCGACGCGCCATGTTTCTACTTCCTGTATTTTATATTAAACTGTTTCGTTTTTTGAAAAGCCTGTCATCACTCTTTCCTTTTCACAAACACTGAATACGCAACTGAAGATCTTGTATAATCATCAATGGCAAGTTCGTATTCCTCTCCGTTTTTCCATAATTTGGCTACAAAGTGACCGGCATCATTTTCTTCGTATCCTGATGCATATACATCGCCCTCGAATATGCAAACAGAATACACTTCAGCGCCTTTTGTTCCATCCGTAAGATTTTGCGCCGCTCCGTTTTTCCACAATTTGGCTACTCGCTTGCCGCTTTCATTCCTTTCATATCCTGCCGTATATACATCGCCGCCCGATACATAAACAGAAGCTGCAAAAGCATAATTATAACCTTCTGTAAGGCTGTACAGCAATGTGCCGTTTTTCCATACTCTGGCTACATAATTATCAATATTATTTCCACTACTTTCATATCCTGCAGCATATACATCGCTGTCCGATACATAAACAGAAGTTGCATAAGCATGATTAGAACCGTCTGTAAGGCTGTACAGCTCTGTGCCGTTTTTCCATATTTTAGCTATATCTTTATCATTTACACTCCTTTCATATCCTGCCGTATATACATCGCCACCCGATACATAAACAGAACCTACAGAAGCATCAGTAGAACCATCTGTAAGGCTGTACAGCGCTGTGCCGTTTTTCCATACTTTAGCGACATAACGATAATTATTTACACCAATATCGTCGTGTCCCGCCGTATATACATCATTGCCGGATACATAAATTGAATTTACATCGGACAAGGTTGAGCCATCGCTAAGATAATACAGTACACTGCCGTTTTTCCATACTTTAATTACTCTCTTACCGTACATACTATTTGTGCTGTTTTCATATCCTGCCGCATATACATCATCACCCGATACGTAAATTGAACTTACACCGGCAAAGGTTGAACCATTGGTAAGAGCGTACAGTTCCACATTGTTTTTCCATACTGTGGCTACAGAGTTTTTTGTTCCTGCCACATATATATCAGGCGCCTTTACTATTACCATACAGGCAGCCGTTATGCCGCCGGCAGTGACGGTAATGGTAGCAGGAGACCTTCGGCTATGGCGGTTACAACACCGTTATTGTCAACATCCGCTATGGCGGGCATGCTGCTGCTCCATTTTACCGTTTTATTGGCAGCGCTGCCGGGACTTACTGTTGCTCTTAAAGTATCCGTTGCGCCTACTGAAAGCGTAAGTGTTGTTTTATCAAGAGTTATATCGGTAACTTCATCCTTGCTGCACGAAACCGCCAGCAGCAATGCAAGGGCTGCAAGTATTTTAACATGTTTCATTTTTTTATAATTTAATATACCAAGTTTTATGTTCCATGTTTTTACTGTTCATCGAGGTATTTGAGATACATTAATGATCACAGGAGGCAAATCGGTGTTGTTTGCTTTTATAGTAATCGTACCAGGAGGATGCGGCGTATAGCTACTATTAGGAATAGCGGAAACAGAAAATTCTGTTAAAACGCCATTTACTGTAAGAGTTCCAATATGGATCCAGTAAACAGGGCTTGTTACAGTAATACCCGGTGCATTTATATTTGTAGAAATGTTGAAATAAAACAAGTTGCTGCCAGACAATGGCTTTCCATCCAGTGTTGCACCATAGCCATTAACAGCAAAAACCAGAGAAGTACCCGACGGGGTAACGGTTAATTCAGGTTTTTCCTGCGTAACATCTATAACTATGGGGGTTGCCGTACCCGAACTGACCGTAACGGTAGCCGGCGGCGATGCTGTAGTGGAAGTATTGGCGGCAGCAGACAGCGAAAATGTGCCTTCATCTGCATTTTTACTGACACTAAGCCATGATTGGCTTGATACGGCATCCCATTCCTTATAGCGGTTCGCATATACATGAAAAGTTTCATTGTCGGCAGCGCCTTGAGGTGAAAAAACAACAGGATTAAGGGGATATACCGAAAGCGCGGCTTCCTGTTTTACGAATAAAGATCTCATCACATATTTTCCTGATTTTACCAGCACAATTGCAGGTTCGGGCGCAATGTCAACAGGGTCTGCCGACAGAGTAAAGGTATTTTTTGTTTTGGCAATATGTACCCACGGCTGTGTAGATGTTACATTCCATGTCTCTTTCTTAGGTACGGTTACGGTAAATGTAGCCGGCTCATCCATCCATTCATCTGTGAATAATATACTTAGACCGTCCGCCGAAAAACACACATAACTTGTTTCAGGAGTTACTTCCCATATTTGAGGTCCTTCATTCTTGCTGCACGAGGCAAGCATCATTAGCAGCGTAGCGGCTGTCATAAAAAATTTAATTTTCTTTTTCATAATACTGTTTTTTTATATTTACAAAAGCAGGAAAAATCAGGGGATTTCACCCTCTGATTTTTCTGTTTTTATTTAACAGTTTGCTGTTACTGTCCATCAGTTTGATAATCATATATACGTCCATCGCAATAGAAGCGGTAATATAAGGAAACATCCGTATTCATACCGCCGCCGCTTAGTGTATAGTTAAGCGATTCGAACGGCTTGTGCCGTACAGCAGGATCCGTGCTGGTAACAGGCTGCCATTTGCTGTCGTTTTTATTATATTCAAAATCCTGTACCAGAGTGTATTCGGGGTTGCCTTCGTGAGTGCCGCCCTGACCCCATTTGCCGTGACCGTAAGATTGATGATGAGCCTTTATCTTGCACTCTATGCGTATTCGGGAGCTGCTTTTTACTTTTTCAAACAGCCTGTAATAATACATAGGATAATTCATTCCTCCTTTAAGCGGCACTGTTACGGGAGTACTGATTACTTCAATTTTTTGTCCATCGTCATAATATATCGACAGGCTGGAAATGGTAAAATTAGAATAATTGGAAATGGTACCTCCGGAACCGGAAGATGCCTTAATGTTGAAAATATCAATAACAATATTATTTTGGACGCTGTCGGGATAAAATTCCTGCGAGGTAAAGGTATAGCTTAGGGTATTGGTAAGTCTGGCTGTGGTATTGTCGGCAAGGTGGTTTATTTTATATGAAATAGGCACGCCTACATTTACATCCGATACTATGGAACCATCACTTAGAAAATCTTTGATTTTGTCAAAATTGCCCAAGGCGACTTCCAATCCTGCTTTAGGGTCGCCCCCCAGCTGTACTACAGTACATTTTGATTCGTTAACAGTCTTTTTTTCTTTCTGTCCGTAACTCATTTCCAAGCTTGAATACGCTGCGCTGAGAGATCTTTTAAGCTGCTGTGCCGATTCGGAAGATTCGTACAGCAGCACGTAGGCGCGTCCGTACGAAACGCTGCTTACAAAGCATATCGGGTTGCCGTTGCCGGTATAGTTTTTCAAGTCCTGCTCGGTGATATCATCGGTAAACACTCCTATGAAGCCTTCCTGAGCTTCGTAGGACATGGTAAAATAGATTTGACGGAACGTAACTGCCACATAATTTTTTGTTTCGCTGAAACTGCCGCCGAATGACGATCGAAGTTCGGCTCCCCACAGGTCAATATTAAGGTCAAGCTTGTAAGCCATTTCCTCTATGCTTTGAACCTGCGCTATTTCCAAAGAATACTGTGCGCCCAAATTGCTGTTCAAATGCTGCGACAGCAGTTCGTTCATTGCCTGAGTTACAGACGAAGGTCTCATCTCCACATCCTTGTACCATTCGTCCACATCGGCATTGCCTGTTACGGCGCTAAGGTAAACGCGCCCCGGTTTGCGTTTGCCTATAATGGGAATGGTTGAAGGCACTCCATCTCTCAGCGTCCTTCCCTGCACAAGCGCTCCGGGGTACAGGTCTGTCCACGGATTGTAAGTTGCAAACTCTATTGGATTTTCCGCAATATCATACGTCTTTCGCGTTTTTACTGCAAATCCGCCAGTAGTATTAGTAATGTCCACCATTTCGGGGTCTTTATACTCATTCACATGAATCTTTTCCAACGTATCGACGCTTTCGAGATGTTTACTGTTTTCTGTAATTTGCAGATAACCGCCACTTTCGAGCAGAGCCTGTATTTTCTGCTGTTCGGGGGTTAATGCGTTAGGATCGGGGTCGGCAAGGTCTTTTCCGCAGCCTGCAGCCAAAATGCCGACAATTGTTAAATTAAGTAATAATTTTTTCATCATTTTTGATTTTTAATTAATAATATTGTTAATCTGTAATTTGTATTTTGTTAAATATTTTAAAAATAAAATATACTTTTCGTTTTAAAATTTTCCGCATTATTAATAGGTTCTGTAATTAGCCTTGAAGCTGTAGCTCAGTTGAAATCCTATATTGCAATAATTGAAGCCGTCCGTAAACTTTACAGTGCGGAAAGGCGTATTGCTTAAGGTTCCGCCTGCCGCATCGTTATGTATGACTTTCCATCTTTGCGAAGACCGGTCGAATGCAAACAGCACTTCCTTGTTGTAGGTCACGGTTTGGGAAGGATAGTCGTCGCTGCCTATAATATAATGAATTCTTCTGACGTTTGTATATGAAACGGAGAACGATATTTTAATCTGCCGGCTTGTATTTATGCCAAGTTCCCCGGTACTTGCGGTTATATAATAACTTTTGCTTGTAGCATAAGGCTCGGTCAAAACATTGGTAATGCCCGTTGGTATGCTGCGTATCAGCGTCCATCCGGTGATTTCTTCCGGATTTTCCGAATTTTCCGAATTTGAAACATAGATATTTACAGAGCTTACCGAAAACTTGGAGCGATTACAGAGATGCCCGTTGCCTCCCTGCATGGTTAACTTGTTGGAATAAATGCTTTGCAGGGTAATTTCCACATTATTCACCTTTGCAGCCTCGTAATAATCCACATCCCTGCAATTTACGTTTATATCCTTATAGGTTACAACAGAGCGGCTATTGTTTACATACATTAATGTATAGTATATGGGAGCGCCCACATTATCCCTGCTGAAAACAGAGCCGTTTATAATAAAGTTGCGCAGGGCAGTCGCGCTGTATATTACCTCAAGCCCGTCTGTCGCATTTCCTCCTATTTGCACCATTCTTATTGAAGCTGCATGGTAAGTATTTACATCCATACTGTTAAGCGACTCATCAGAATCAGGATCGAAAATTTTGCCTAAGGTTTCCGCAGCAAGCGTATATTTGCTGTCGATTTCGTAGAGCAAAACAAAATATCTGCCGTAAGATACCGATGAAATATAACATAAAGGATTGTTTTCGTAAACATAAGGCTTAAGGTACTCCGCTTTCATTTCATCGTTAAACAGACTGTCGATGCCGGGGAAATCATAAGACATCGTAAAATATATCTGCTGCAGTTTTATCATTATCCACGTTTTGTCTGTACGCGACCAGTTTACCGACTGAAAACTTCCACCTGTTTGCAGGTCAAAGTCATCGTTATTCATATCCAGATAAAAAGCCATTTCTTCAGAGCTGTGAACCAACTTCTGAGAATAACTAAAGCGCGCGGGAAATCCGCTTGTGTAAGGAGCCAGAATTTCGTTCATTGCCTGTGTTACGCACGAGCCTGTAAATTCTGCAATATCGTGCGTGTAATTCATTCCTGCCTGTCCCGATACTAAATCAAGATAAATGCGCCCCGGCTTGCGGTAGCTGCTTAAAGGCGCCGTGGCAAGCCGATTGTCGCGAACCGAAATTCCCTGAATGAGATTACCGGGCCACACCGCATCTATCGATTGAAAGCTCAAACTGTTTCCTGTAAGGTCGTTGCCGAATTTTTGCGTTTCAGTGGTAACCGGAATGTAATAATCGGAAGTCGGCGTATATGGCGGCCACAACAAAACAGCGCTACCCTCGGTTCGCGATATGGTGTCTTCAACAACTCCCGTTACGGGAACAGTATCCAGCATATTTATGCTGTTAAGATAATCCGATATGGCTGTAAGCCTTTCTTTTTCCAAAGCTTCCATATCAATATCAATGCCTTTTTCACATGCATTAAACAATAATGCCAATCCTGTCAAAATTAATAGTTTTTTCATTTCTGTCGGTATTTTATTTAGCACAAAAATATAAATAAATTGAAAATTGAGCGACATTTTAAAGTTAAATATTATTAAATATTTATTTTTGCAGCAAAAAACATCAATAAATCTTACTGCCCCTGCATTTTAATTCATATATTACTCATTTTGAGAGTTGTATAAATTACGTGTCAAAACAAGACTACAAACGAAAATTAATCAATAGAGATGCAGAGTTTTGTATTCATGCACATTTAAATTTTGCAAACAGATACTGCCTGTGTTTTTCTTCTTGTGTATTGATAAAAAAATACCGAAAATAATAATCATCTTATTTTATGGTAAATTTTATCGGCAAAGAAGCAATTATCCGAATCGGATGGCTTGTTTTTTTTCTGAAATTTCAGTTTCCATAAGGGATTATACTGTTCCATTAATCTTCCGAAATAAAAAAATCAATATTTTTTGCTTGTATTTTCACATAAATTCATATCTTTGAAGCCGTTTTAAAATAAATAAAGGATTTTGAATGTATACAGAGGTATTAACAACAACATGCGAATTACAATTATTAATTAAATAAATACATCACTCATGAGAGTTTATCAAACAGAAGAAATCAGGAACATCGTGCTGCTTGGCAGTGCAGGAGCCGGGAAAACCACTCTTGCCGAAGCAATGATGTTCGACGGTAAAGTGATCGACCGTCGGGGGACGGTTGAAGCCAAAAACACAGTATCGGACAGCAGCGAAATCGAACAGATTTATCAGCGCTCCATATATTCGAGCGTGCTGTTTACCGAATACAATGACAAAAAAATAAATCTTATCGATTCGCCCGGTTCCGACGACTTTTCAGGCGGAACGTTTGCTGCGTTTAAAGTTGCCGATACAGGCATAATGGTTATCAATGCTCAAAACGGCGTTGAAGTAGGAACTGAAATTTTTGCGCGTTATGCCGAACGGCATGAAAAACCGATGATTATCGCCGTAAATTATTTAGACAACGAAAAAGCAAACTGGGATAATACTCTCGATTCGCTGCGGCAAACTTTCGGAAACAAACTTACGCTTGTGCAGTATCCAGTAAATCCGGGCAACGGATTTAACGAAATTGTAGATGTTTTGCTGATGAAATTATTCCGCTTCAAAGACGATACCGGAACTTTCGAAGCCGTAGACATACCTGCAAGCGAACTGGAACGCGCAAAAGAACTGAATGCTGCTCTCATAGAATCGGCTGCCGAAAATGACGAAAGTTTAATGGAACTCTTTTTTGACAAAGGCGCGCTTACAGAAGACGAAATCCGCAAGGGTTTGCGTGCAGGGCTGAAAACACGCGGAGTAATTCCAATATTCTGCATGGCGGCAAAAAAAGATATAGGCACAAAACGTTTATTGGAATTTATCATAAATGTTGCTCCAAAGCCAAACGAATTGCGCGAATATAAAACCAAAGAAGGCGAAGTAGTTCCATGCGATGCAAAAGGCTCGCCATCGCTGTTTATATTCAAAACGGCAGTAGAACAGCATCTCGGAGAAGTTTCGTATTTCCGCGTAATGTCGGGAAAAATTACCGAAGGCATGGATTTGATAAATGCAAACAACGAAACCAAAGAACGCATTTCGGCATTATATGCCGTTGCAGGCAAAAAGCGCGAAAAAGTTACGGAAATGGTTGCAGGCGATATTGGCTGCACGGTAAAACTGAAATCATCGCGCCGCGACCAGACTCTGAACGGCGAAGGTAAAAAATGGCAATTCCTGCCCGTTAAATATCCCGACCCGAAATTCCGTACCGCAATAAAGGCGAAAGACCAGAAAGATGACGAAAAACTCGGCGAAATATTAAACCGCACGCACATGGAAGACCCGACAATCATTGTTGAATATTCAAAAGAACTGAAACAAATAATATTGAGCGGACAGGGCGAGCATCATATAAACATTCTGAAGTGGCATCTTACCAATACGCATAAAATAGAAGTAGAACTGTTTGCGCCAAAAATTCCATATCGCGAAACTATTACCAAACTTGCCGCTGCCGACTATCGCCACAAAAAGCAGTCGGGAGGCGCAGGACAATTCGGCGAAGTGCATTTGCTGATTGAGCCTTACATAGAAGGAGCTACCGAAAACAACAGATTCAAATTCGATGGTAAAGAGCTGGTACTGAATTTGAAAGGAAAAGAAGAATTTAATCTTGACTGGGGCGGAAAGCTGATTTACTACAACTGTATTGTAGGCGGATCAATAGATGCGCGTTTTATGCCTGCAATTCTTAAAGGCATAATGGAGAAAATGGAAGAAGGACCTCTTACAGGCTCGTATGCACGCGATATTAAAGTTTACGTTTACGATGGAAAAATGCATCCGGTTGATTCAAACGAAATATCATTTAAACTTGCAGGACGCAATGCATTTAAGGATGCTTTCAAAAAGGCTGCTCCAAAAATCATGGAACCCATATACAATATCGAAGTGTTTGTACCAAGCGACAGCATGGGAGACGTGATGAGCGACCTGCAAAATCGCCGCGCCATGATTGAAGGAATGAACAGCGAAAAAGGATTTGAAGTTATTAAGGCGCGAGTGCCTTTAGCAGAGATGTACAAGTATTCGACAACATTAAGCTCGCTTACTTCGGGACGGGCAACGTTTACAATGAAATTTGCCGAATACCAGCAAGTTCCTGCCGAAGTTCAGGATAAGCTGCTGAAAGCTTACGAAGCCGAAGACAAAGATGAATAACAGCAAGTATTACATGGCATCAATGTAATATTTTGCTTAATTTAATTGCGCACGGGGTAAATATCTTCATTTTATCCCGTGTTCTTTATTCGAAGCAGAAAACGCCGTCAAAAGAGCAGTTGTTTCAATATTTTTAATACATGTTAATATAAACAGTTTTTATGCGTTAAATTCATGTTTGTTATTTAATATTAAAAATAATGATTGCCATTTGTCATTTTTGTTTCGAGACAAAAGTAAAATATAAGATCTAAATATATAAAGTATGAAATGTTTTCACAAATTAACGACTGCATTTTTTATTATACACCACAATTGTAATCTTTTATCGAACTCAATATAATTTCTATTTGTAACTCATGTTATGCACCATCTATCAGAGTTTCGCCGTCCTGAAAGGCAATGTAAATTTGACTGTCATGCGTAACATGAGGTTTTAATAAAAAAGCAAATATTATCGTGTTGTAAAATT
>JAIRZQ010000128.1 GCA_031267135.1 Prevotellaceae bacterium | reverse complement strand
TTAACGGCAACGGTAAATCCCGACGATGCCGTTGACAAAACCCTGACATGGACAAGCAGTGCGCCGGCGGTAGCCACCGTTGCAGACGGCTTGGTAACGGCAGTAGCCAAAGGCACGGCTACCATCACTGCCGCCACCGCCAACGGCAAAACGGCCACCTGCGAGGTCACGGTTGAATATATAATTGAAACTGTGCTGATACCAAAAGGAACGTTCCTCATGGGCAGTTCATCTGCCGAGCCGAACAGGAATTCTTATGAAACACAGCACTCGGTAACGCTCACCAAAGATTATTATATGAGCAAATACCCGGTAACCAATGCCCAGTATGCCGAATTTCTGAACAATGCCGGAATTGACGGCACAGGCGCAAAAGCAGCTATTCAAGACGGGGAAACATTGATAGAAGCAAGCAGCGGATACAGTGGTTATGATTGGGGACTGCACCATAACGGCAGCCGGTGGGAGCCTGCGGCGGATTATGAAAATCATCCTGTGATTTTTGTAACCTGGTATGGAGCAAAAGCATACGCCGAATGGGCAGGCGGCGATTTGCCGACAGAGGCGCAGTGGGAGCGCGCGGCACGTGGCGGCGTTGAAAACCTGCCTTTCGGCGTGGGGAACGGCAAAGCGTTGACAAGCGACATGGCAAACTTTTATGGAACTTATCCTTATGATTTCGACAACGGTGGAAGTTATAATGATCCGTCCAGCGCTTATGTGGGCAGTACCACGGCTGTAGGCGCCTATCCGGATTATGCCAACGCTTACGGACTGTATGACATGCACGGCAACGTATTTGAGTGGTGTTTGGATCAGTGGGACTTCTCTGACAACTATGCAGGTTTGCCGGCGACAGACCCTGTTTGTACAACCGGTTCGTTCCGCGTGCTGCGCGGCGGCTTCTGGACAGGCAACGCCCAGATCTGCCGCTCCGCTTCTCGCGGCGCCCTCAATCCCGTCAATCGCTACTACTTCGTCGGCTTCCGCGTGGTGTTTTGTCCTTAGCTCAAAATCTCCGGTGGATGCCGGACAAGATGAACAGGTTTGTTTCCAATACCCTTTTTTCGAGGGATGAATAATAATCATCGACCGTTCCTGCCTGTAACCATGCGGTTGAAAGCCGGAACGGTTTTTTTTAATTGGCAGTTAGTGACGAAAAATAAACAATTTATAACAGATTCAAAATATGCGTTACTTTGTTTTTTTGCGATTAAATAAAAAACCTCATTTTCACCTTATTTTACCAACAGAACAACCTCGGTAGCTTGGGCAATCCCCATAAAAATGCAACCTCATTAGCTCATTGCTTTTTTGAATAAGGTAATGAGGTTAATGCAGGGTATCCTTGCATTCTTCTACTGAGGTTGTTTTGTCGGGGAAATCAGGTTTGAGATGAGGTTTTTTAAAAGAGCGTGGAGCAGGCGGCGTTTCCACAAGTCACAGCCGTAAATTGGAGCTACCGTATAGCGTCGGCTGCTCTTGACCTTTTGCTCACGCTGTTTTTATTGGTGCTCGCGAGCTTCGCTTACGCTTCGGTTGGTTAATTTGTGTAAAGGCAAATTAACAGAAAAAATATCTTTATTATCTTTTATCTCTGAAAAATATACTTTTTAAAGAGCCATTAAATATATTCCATATTACGAAATTATATTTTTTCTATTCAAAAAATCTTGGCGTTTTTGCGTACAGCCGTTGCGGTTTCTGCAATTTTATTCCCAGCATTATTTCGTGCGTATTGTTAGCATATTTTCCTATTAATCCAACGTTATAGTCAAACGAATATCCCAGTCGTAAAAATCCCATTAAGTCAATACCTACCGTGCCTACTGCCGATTCCGAATTAAACCTGTCGTCTACTCTGTAGCTCATTCCCGCCCATGCTACATTGCGATAAAACAATATCAAATTAGCTTCGATATGAGTTGATTTTTTACTGTTTTGCGCAAATAATGCAGGCACCAAATCAAAATCAACTCCCAGTCCGAATTTATATTTCACATATCCGTAAAAATGATGTCCCATATTGTAGTATACCGCATTGTCGGAAGTTTTGTTTATGTGTGTTACCGACAGCCCTACGGTAAATCTTTCCATATTGTACTCTATGCCAAAATCAAAATCCGGCGTCCACTTGTTTTCTGCTACCGACGGTATTATAAATGAGTCTGAATATTCTTCGGGAACTGCCTGCGTCCAGTCTATGTACCTGTTCAACGCGCCGGCGCTCAGTCCCAACGACAGATACGAACTTGAATTAAGATGAACATGATATGCATACGACAACTTAAACACTATATTGCGTTCATAGCCTATCCTGTCGCTTAACTCTACTATTCCCAAACCTGATTTCAATTGAGGAAAGTAAGTGTGAGCCGTCAAAAGCATCGTTTCCGGCGCATCCGTACCGAATCCCTGCCACTGGTCGCGCCAGTGACCGTATATGTTGATATATCGAGACGCTCCTGTTGACGCAGGGTTATATGTTGTACGGTTAAACATGTGCTGGCTCATCTGTGCATCAGTCTGCCCCGACACATGCAATGGCAGCAATAATGCTGTTATTATCAGTAACTTCCTCATATTGTCGTTTAATATATTTCAATTAAAACTGCATCAATATCGTATGTATATTTTCTTTTAGCAATGACAGCTGTGCATTAAGCGCCTCGTTTTTTGTTGCATAATGAATACAGTACCAGTATTTACCGTTACCGGATTTTACCAGACGAATGTCTTTGCCTGTAGCCTGCCGAGCTTGTTTTAAAACAGGCAAATCAGATTCGTTATAACTTGCCGATTCATATACCTGAAGCCACCATCCGCTTATATCCATTACATTTTGAGAATCGTTATTCGCCGGTATTCCTGCTGTCGAAACATTTCGCGTTGTTGTAACTTCAGAAGCGTTTCCCAAATTCAATATTTTGAATACGGTACGACGGTTTGCCTGATGCTCGGCATCTGTGCGTGCATTCGGTATAACCAGCTGGTCTTCGCCGTAGCCTTTCCACCGGAGCCTGTTATGACTTATTCCTCTTGACACAAAGTATTCTACTACCGCCTTTGCTCTGTTATCAGATAAATTTTGATTGTAACTGCGGCTTCCCTGCGAGTCTGTATGTGAATTTATTTCAACAGTCATATCCGGATATTGATTGAAATATTCGATATAGTTATCCAGTTCGCGTTTTGAGGCTGCCGTCAATCTGAATTTATCAAATTCATAAAAAATATCTTTCATTAATATCGTTATGGGTTCTTCTTTGGAAAACGCGTCTTCCTTAGTCAAATAAACATCTTTACTCAATGCGGCAAAATTTCTTTCGCCTACAGTAGTTACTGTTTGCTCGCCCAGCTCATATCCCTGCGAACTTATTTGTATATTATAATTTTTGTTCATTCCCACATATACAAAATATCCTTTGTCGTCTGTTATTTTACTTTCATATATTTTTGTCGTTCCATCGTTTACCGTTACTGTATAGTCTTTTAAAGGTTCTTTTGTTATTTCATCATATACGTTTCCGGTAACAGTTATCAACTGCGGAGGAAAGTTATTGAACATGTATATGTCGTCGCTGCTTTTGGTATTATTTCTATTGCTTATGAACAGTCCCATATTTGCTTTGATTCGATGAACCAGATTGAAATCATCCCATGATGAATTAAACGGCGCTCTCATATTAAACGGTTCACTGAATTCTCCGTTTTCTTCCATATAGCTTGCAAACAAATCAAGTCCACCCAAGCCGGGATGACCATCCGATGCAAAGTATAAAACTCCATCTATAAACGATGGAAAGACCTCATCGCCCGCCGTATTTACATTTGCTCCCAAATTTACAGGACTTCCGTATTTACCGTTTTCATCCTTGTCGACATACCATAAATCGGCGCCGCCATAGCCGCCTTCCATTACTGACGTAAAATATATTCTATCGCCTTCTTCAGTTATGTACGGATGTCCTATTCCATAAGTCCGGTTGCCAAGTTTCAACTTGCCGTTTTCCTTATACTTGCCGTTTTTTACATCAATTTTAACTATGTAGCAGTCGATATTATTTACATCGCATCGTGTACAATACAACTGGTTTGTTTGCGGATCGTAACAAAATGTACCTTCATTGGCATTGGTTTCGGATACCGATTCCAGCTTTTCCTGCCGCCCGAAAAACAAGCGGGGATCAGGATATGCTATATAAACATCGGAATACGGCAGTCCGGTACGCTCTGAAATAAGTTTTTTTGAACTGTTGACGCCTGTGGATGCAAATATTAACCTGTCGCCATAGAACGACAAGCCATATTCGCTTCCCCGCGTGTTCAAATTTTCCAGCGGTTTTATTTGATACTGCCCATTATCTTTTGAATAAATTTCGCTTAAATCACAAGAAGCTATTTTAGGTTCAATTCGCATGTCGCTCGGATCCTTATCTTTTGCCATCTGAAAAAAATCCTTTGCTTCCGCATAATTGCCTTCATTCAATTGTATATTACCAAGCCCGTAATATAAGTCTGATTCGTCGTAGCCGGCATCTTCCGCCTGTAAATACCATTTTTTTGCGTCTGCAATTTTATTCATTTTACGGTAACATTCGCCTATCCGGAACAAAATTTCACCTTGCCGTATTTTTGCTTCCTGATTTTTGTTTTTTAAATTAAGAACATCGCGATATATTTTGGCTGCGCTGAAATATGCTCCCCCTACAAAATATGAATCAGCTGTTTTTAATGTCTGGGCAGTAACAGGTACTACCGTAAATATCAACAGTATCAATATTGTTAAAATGTAATTTTCTCTCTTTTTCATATCATTATTTTTATATGCTGTACTTTTAAAAAAGCTATTATTCTCTTTATGACAAATCACACATTCATCTCACAATCAATTATATAATATGGTACTATCGCTATTAATCCACATAACGGGGATTAACAATCCTGTACAAAACTACAAAATTATTTTAGAACAAGCGTAAAATATTTATTTTTATATTAAAACAGCAGGCAAATTTTAAAATCGTTTATTAAATTTATATTATACATTTTTAATACTTGATCAAAAATACTGCCTATAATAAAGAATTAAAATCATTTGTCCGACATTCTATTTTAATTCGCCCGTTCTTCGTTAGCATTAAATTAATATCATTTTATATTCGACTACACAGGTCTAAATCAAAATCAATTTCACAATACAATTAATATTTAACAAATACAGATTTTCTAACTGTAGTTTTTGTTCCGTCGGGCTGTTCAATGTGAAGAATGTACAAATAAGTCGCCGAAGCAACAAGAGAGCCTCTGTAAGTACCATCCCATCCATCGTCGCCTCGATAAATTTCAGCTCCGAAACGATTAAATACCTCTATGTAATGACCTCTCAAAAGTCTGTTGTTTATCGTTTCTTTCGGCGTTATTATGTTTGGCATATTGCGTCTTATTTTAAAAGTTTCTTCGCCGGCACTTTGGCAGCCATACTCATTGCGTACTGTTACTTCAACCGTATTGGTTTCCTTGTCATCAAATTCATATATATCATATTCGCTATCGCCATATTCGCTTTCTACTGTCTGTGTGTCGTTTTTAAATTTGTAGGTATGAACGTATGCGGGAACGCCAATCGTTTTCGTTATAATTTTCATCGGCGATCCTAACGGCACTATGCGTCCATCTGCCGGAGAATGGCTCAACATTAATGTTGATACGGGATTTATTAAAACTTCAACTGTCGATGTATCCGATTGCAAACATGATTCCGATTCCGGTAGCATTAATATATATTCATATCTTGCCATAACCGGTATTTGCAACATATTGGTCAACTGTTCATTTATCGAACCTGTACCTGATGCAAAGCTTTCTCCGATATCCAAACTCGTGTATCTCGTCCATGAAAATAATGCTCCTTCAATGTTCGCTTGAGGAGTATAATCGAATGTTTCTCCCGAACATATTGTATCCTGCGCTTTGCTTGTCAGCCTCATAACAGGATAAATTTTAATATCCGCCAAATCTTCATCCGCTTGCGACGGATCTCCTGCCCAGTTTGACGATTTCCAGCTTCCATAAACTGTTGAAGGATTTGCATCATTACCATCACACGAAACAATTTCGGCTTTCAGCAAGCCCGACTGTATCGTTGAGCCATGATTTGATGGAAACATTACAGTTAATACGGTATCTGAATTACTTTTTATTAAAGGTAAATTAACCGTACCGAGTGCCGGTAATGTTCCTGCGCTATTAAATTCTATCGTTACATTCGATGCATCCATCGACCCTGAATTTGTTACCATTACCGTGATTTTGTCATTTGCCGCATTGCATATTGAATAGGAGTCTTCCAAAATATTCAAACTTAATTCTATCTGCTGAACTTCAACAAATATAGAATCAACAACAACATTGCAGGCAAATGACGGATTGAGCGAGCTTACCACAATTTTATACCATGCGCTTTTCGTCAAATTGCCGGTAGATAAGGTATGATTGTTTGTGCCAACGTAAACTTCCATCCATGCCGGCTGTATTTCCGTGCGTTTGTACCATGTATATAAATACGGAGCAATGCCTCCGGTAACATTTGTTATGGTTAATTCGGTTCCCGTATTTCCTATCAGCGGCAGCGTTTCACTTGACGATATGCCGCCGGCAAAAAGCGAATCAATTACCATTACCGTTACCGTCCCTATATATGAAGATGGGCAGCCGGCATTTGAATATGAATATGTTACCGCAAGTGGATTATGGTCAGGCGTCAGATTGTACAGCACATCGCTTATTGAGCCAATGCCCGTTGATGCCGGTACGCCTACAGTTGCCGCTCGGTTCCATTGATATGTAATTCCTGTTGCCGTACTTGATGGCACATAATTAAACGTTGCTCCGCTGCATATTGTATCATATAATGCGGAAGTTAAACTTATGGAATCAGGATAAATTACCAGCATCGCCGTATCTTCATCGGCTTGAGATGGATATCCTGCCCAGCCTGACGACTTCCAACTTCCGTAAACCGTTAACGGATTAATATCCATATAATCGCAGCCTGTTATTTCCGCTTTTATTTTACCCGACAGTACTGTGTTGCCTGTGTTTATCGGCACCTGCATTTTTATTAAAGTATCGCTGCCTGCATTCACTTGTGACAAAGTAATGCTGCCAAATACAGGCAATGATGCACCCGATTCGAATTCTACAACTACATTTGTTGCATCGCTGATACCGCTATTGCTTACCAGAACTGCGATGCTGTCATTGGTCAAGCACGACGTTACGCCTGTTACTTCAAGCGATAATTGAATTTCCTGATTTACTTCCACAAATATCGAATCAACCGGTTCATTACATTGCGTATATGTTCCCGACGACACCGTTTCTACCTTAAACCATGTAGATAACATAAGATTACCCGTAGATAATATATTTGCATCATTTGTCAGTGCCGTCCATGTGTTTTCGACTATTGTTTTTTTATACCAGTTATATCTGTATGGCGCATTGCCGCCCGTTACGGTTAATGTTAATTCCGTTCCCGTGTTTCCCTGCAGCGGCAATGTTTCACTTGACGATATACCGCTTGTAAAAAGCGAATCAATTACCATTACCATTACCGTCCCTATATATGAAGATGGACAGTCGGCATTTGAATATGTATATGTTACCGCAAGAGGATTATGGTCGGGCGTCAGATTGTACAGCACATCGCTTATTGAGCCAATGCCCGTTGATGCCGGTACGCCCGCAGTTGCCGCTCGGCTCCATTGATATGTAATTCCTGTTGCCGTACTTGAAGGCACATAATTAAACGTTGCTCCGCTGCATATTGTATCATATAGTACAGAAGTTAAACTTATGGAATCAGGATAAATTACCAGCATCGCTGTATCTTCGTCGGCTTGAGATGGGTATCCTGCCCAGCCTGACGACTTCCAACTGCCGTAAACAGTTAGCGGATTAATATCGACATGGTCGCAATCTGTTATTTCCGCTCTGATTCCGCCCGATAATACCGTATTGCCCGTGTTTATCGGAACCTGCATTTTTATTAAAGTATCGCTGCCTGCATTCACTTGTGCCAAAATAATGCTGCCAAATACAGGCAATGATGCATCCGATTTGAATTCTACAACTACATTCGTTGCATCGCTAATGCCGCCATTGCTTACCCGAACCGTGATACTGTCGTCTGTCGAACATGACGTTGTACCTGTTATTTCAAGTGATAATTGTATCCTGCTTACATCTACGAATATCGAATCGACCAGTTCATTACACTGTAGAGATGTTTCAACAGACCGTACTTCTACCTTAAACCACATCTCCGAAACCATATTGCCTGTGGAGAGCGGATTTACATCGTCAGCCAATGCCGTCCACGTGCTTTCCGTTGGCGTTCTTTTATACCATTTATATCTGTATGGCGTGCTGCCGCCTGTTGCGTTTACGGTTAATTCCGTTCCGGTATTGTAATTTAACGGCAAAACAGAACTTGATGCTATTTCGCCTGTTTGTTGCAACATATCTATTACCGTAACGAGTATTGTATTACTGTAAGCCGCTCCGCAATCGCTGTTTGTTATTCGACGGAAATATGTGCTTGCTGTCAATATTCCCGATGTATAATTAACAGCAGTACATCCGACATCTGTCCAGTCTATTCCGTTTGTACTTTTTTGCCATTGATAGGTATATGTTCCATGTCCGCCGCGCGCCGGTGTAAGCTCAATAAACGGAGAAGGCGATGTATTATAACAGACCGTATCATCGTAGCCTACCGTGCCTCCGCTAAATGCTCCGTAAACGGTTAAAGGCATATACTGTACGTTGGAACAGCCTGCCGCCGACAGCGCTATTTCATAAATTACAGTTATAGAATCAAATGTTTCATTAACCATTGTATCTTCTATTATACCAGTCAATGTGTACATCCACGACGGATCAATGCCTGATACTTCCGCTCTGTCGATGATGTATACTGTGTTATTCAAAGTACTCGTAGGATTATATTGAAAGGTTGTTCCCGAACATACGGGCGATGGCGTTAATGTTGATGTTAATTGCGGTAACGGTTTTAATAGGGTTGACACATTCTGTTCGTTACTGCAGCCGTTGGCTGTTAATGTAAAAACATATTCCAAAAACAAAGTATCGGATGTTGTATTTATCAAAGTTTCGTTTATGTATTTACTGTTGACGATATTCGATTCGGGTATTGCTCCCGGCGTTGTTCGTTCCCATGTAAAATCCGTTCCCGATACCGAGCTTCGCGCTTCATAATAGTCAAATGCGTCTCCTGAGCACATTGATGACAACAGCAGTTTTGATATCAGCAGAGGTAGCGGATTAACCGTCACTACAACATTTTGCGTATTGGTGGTATTGTCGCTTGCAATAATGGTAAACACATAAGTAACAACAACAGGTATTGCCGTTGTATTGGTTAATGTTTCAACAACAGTTTCGGTTACGCCTCCTGTTCCCTGTTCTTGTATTCCGGGTACGGCTGCTCTGCTCCATGAGAACGTTACGCCGGGCGTAACACTTGTTGCCGTATAAGTAAATGTTGTACCCGAACATATCGGATCCGCAATTAACGGCGAGCTTAATACGGGTAATTCGGCTTGGCTGGCTGTTGCGTTTATTATAATAAATAAACATACCGTAAAAGCATAAGATTTTCTACTTATTCTTTTTAGTGTTATCATATTTTTCAATACTTTATGCAATTTATTATATTTTTTCTTATATCACTTAATCAGTGTCTTTTGCAAAACAGTTAATATTGTCTCTTACTTTACAAATTAGCAATTTTCAATTTTTATAGTTTATTATGTTACTTCAATTATAAAAAATATTGAGTTTCACAGTACAAAGTTCGTAGTTTATTTTGGTACTTCTCATATAAAAAGCGACAAAAATCGGAAAAAATTAAAAATATCCAAGAAAATATCAAATTAATTACTGATATACAATGGTTTGCAATAATGTTAAATTTTTATTTTTATTGTTAATTTTTATTAATACGTTAAATTCAGGGATAATTTTCTATGAAAAGTGTCATTTTATACTATCAAAAAATTCCGGTCAGGCGATAAAACATGTGATTGTTTTTACATTTCATTCTGCCTTAACAGCCAAATAATGTTAAAGCTGTTTAACTGTAAGAAATAAAGCGAATAATCAAAGATGCTATATTGCAAATTATCTGTCGATTATAAAGCTTATCAACAAATTTTCAACAGGTAGAATCAGTGCAATATCAATAAACATCTCATGTGCAGGTAAAATTCTTCAAATAACAGAATCTCAAAAAGTTATTAAACCGCTGATATGGCGCCGTGATTATTTATATAAACCGTTATAGCTTAAAATTCTTATAATACTTGCATAAATGCAAAAATATCTCGAATAAATTAGCTGTATTACAAATTATTAGCAAATAAAAGCTAAAATACGCCGGCAAAAATTCGAGTCATTATAAATGATATAATCAAACCAAAATGCAAATACAAAAATCAGTAATAAAATCTTATATTGATCATCTTTTATTATATGCTTGTTTTCAATCATTTAATACTTACACTAACTTAATTTTTCCGAAAAAATTTGTTGTTTTTCCAAAATTCATTAATTTTACGCAAAAATTAAATGCCTGTTATAAAATGTATAAAAGAATATTGCTGAAATTAAGCGGCGAAGCGCTGCAAGGTTCAAACAAGTACGGTATTAGCGAAAATATTCTTTCGCAATATGCCGAAGAAATAAAAACCGCTTCGCAAAACAGCACGCAAATAGCTGTTGTTGTCGGCGGTGGGAATATTTTTCGAGGACTGAGCGGAACTCAACGCGGTTTTGACCGTATCAAAGGCGATCAAATGGGAATGCTGGCAACAGTTATCAACAGTATCGCCATTCAGTCGGCGCTAATATCGTCAGGACAAAAAGCAAAAGTACTTACATCAATACGCATGGAACCTGTAGGTGAATATTATTCGCACGACAAGGCGATTGAATACATGAATGCAGGCTGCGTCGTAATAATTGCAGGCGGAACGGGCAATCCTTTTTTTACTACGGATTCGGCGGCGGCATTACGCGCTGTCGAAACCAAATGCGATGTTTTACTCAAAGGGACGCGTGTAAACGGAATTTACAGCGCCGACCCCGAAATTGACAAATCGGCAGTGAAGTTCGACACTGTAAGTTTCGACGAAGCATATACCAAAAATCTGAAAATAATGGATTTAACTGCGTTTACTCTTTGCAAAGAAAATAATTTGCCCATAATCGTATTTGACATGAATAAAAAAGGAAATCTTGCCAAAATAATAAACGGCGAAAACACAGGAACAACTGTAAAAAATTGAATATTCACATAATAAATTAAAAACAGCACAAGTATGGAATCAAAAGCAAAAGCAATCATTGAAACAGCCAAAAACAAAATGCAAAAAGCAGTCGATTTTCTCGAAACGGAACTGATTTCGGTTCGGGCAGGAAAAGCCAATCCTGCAATGCTTGCAACTGTCGAAGTACATTATTACGACAGAAAAGTGCCAATCAGCCAGATAGCAAGCGTTACATCGCCCGATGCGCGTACAATAAGTATTCAGCCATGGGAAAAAACAATGATTCCCGTGATAGAAAAAGCGATTCTCGTAGCAAACATAGGATTTAATCCTCAAAACAACGGTGAAACAATCCGCATAAACGTACCTCCATTGACCGAAGAACGCCGCAAGGAACTTGTCAAGAAAACCCGCAATGAAAGCGAAACAGCCAGAGTTGCCGTTCGCAATTTGCGAAGAGATGCAATCGAAACAATTAAAAAACTTCAAAAAGATGGGCTTTCAGTAGATTTGGCAAAAGATTTTGAAGCCGAAGTGCAGAAAATGACCGAAGATGCAAACAAAAAAATCGACAAAGTACTCGAAAAGAAAGAAAAAGAAATAATGACTGTATAAAAAATTCAATTCTGTTGTCCGACGCTGTAAAAGGTTTTATTTTTTATACATCGATAAGTTCAATCGGATAAAAATATAAAAAACTGTGGAATTTAAAATTTTAAGCAAAAATATAGCAGCTCCTGCGGAAAATATGATGTTAAATACAGTTGATGATGTATTGGATTTGATTGGAAATATTTATTACCAAACAGGTTGCAGCTGTTTAATTATCGAAAAACGCCATTTAACTTCCGATTTTTTCGACTTGAAAACAGGAATTGCAGGAGAAATGTTACAAAAATTTACAGCGTACAACATTAAGATAGGCATTGTCGGCGATTTTTCGGCTATTAACAGTAAAAGTCTCAACGATTTTATATGCGAAAGCAATAAAGGTAAAAAAATAATTTTTACAGATACAGTCGACAAAGCCATAGAAATGCTAAACATGCAGTAAAAATTCAAGGTTTGTAAAAATAATTTAAAGTCTTAAATATTAAAACAATAGAAAATTTATCATACTTTAAAATAATAAAATTTGACAGGAGAAATACCAAATGAAAAAAATGATGTGCATATTATTATTGTCCGCGGCATTAGTCGGTACAATACAGGCTCAAAGCAATAAAAAAATTCTTATTGCCTACTTTTCGTGGGGAGGAAGCACTCGCGAAATAGCAAAGCAAATCCAAAAACAGACAGATGGCGACCTGTTTGAAATAACGGTAAGCAATCCTTATCCCGCCGGCTACGATGAATGTGTAAAGCAGGCAAAAAAAGAACAGCAGACGAATGCGCGTCCGGCTTTTACTGCCGAAGTAAAAAATATGAATGCTTATGACGTGGTTTTCGTAGGATATCCAAATTGGTGGGGAACGATGCCTATGGTGTTGTTTACCTTTTTGGAAAAGTACGACCTGAGCGGTAAAACCATTATTCCGTTTTGCACGCATGGCAGCGGTCGCTGGGGTCGCAGTCTTGATGATTTGAAAAAAATGCTGCCAAACTCCACTATCCTTGATGGATTTGCGATTGCCGGCAATATGGTAAGAAATTCAAAAGACGAAGTAGCCAAATGGTTGCAAAAAACAGGAGTAGCAAACAAAAAATAAAAAACTGTATGCGAATTGCAGGCTTAAAATATTCATTGTTTTCGGCAATTTGAATTTAACCTGCTTTCACAAAAATACAAAATAATATTATTATTTGGCAAATATGCAACATGCATTTTTACAGCGTTAAATTTTTTGTTATTTTTGCCATTTATTAAGTTTGATTGTATGAAAATTTCAAAAGCTAAAATAATTAAATGGTGCTGGATTATCTTTTGCACGCCTTTTGCGTTGCTGATACTAATGATTTTATTGGTGATGACAGGCATGTTCGGTTCCTTGCCATCATTCAAGGATTTGGAAAATCCGCAGCGAAAGCTTGCAACCAGTATCATTTCTTCCGACGGCGCTACGCTTGGAACATTTCACGTAGAAAATCGCTCGCCTGTAAATTATGAAGACCTGTCGCTAAATCTCGTAAACGCTCTTATATCAACCGAAGATATTCGTTTCTACAGCCATTCGGGAATAGATTTTAACAGTCTTGCACGTGTTGTCGTTAAAACGATTATAGGTGGAAACAGGGCAGGTGGAGGCGGAGGAAGTACAATAACTCAGCAACTTGCATTAAATCTTTTTTCGGAGCGTTCGACAAATAAGGTAAAACGTGTAATACAAAAATTGCAGGAGTGGGTTACAGCCGTAAAAATAGAACGAAGCTACACCAAGGAAGAGATAATAGCGATGTATTTTAATACCGTTCCTTTTGGCAGTAACGCTTTTGGAATAAGAGCAGCAACTCAGACATTTTTCAAAAAAGACCCTTATGATTTGAATATTCAAGAAGCAGCCGTACTGGTCGGGCTGGTAAACGGACCTACAGTGTACAGTCCTGTACGCAATCCCGAAAATGCGCTGAAACGCCGCAATCATGTAATTTCACAAATGTGCAAGTATGGTTTCATATCACAAGCCGAAAGCGATTCGATAAAAAATATTCCTATCGACATGTCGAAATATTCGCAGCAGGATCACAACAGCGGTTTAGCGCCTTATTTTCGCGAAATGCTTAAGCGCACAATGGATGCAAAACAGCCGGAGCCGGGCAAATACAGCAGCGACGCCGACTACCGGTACGATTTATATCAGTGGGAAAACAATCCTCTTTACGGATGGTGCAATAAAAACATAAAAAGCAACGGCGAAAGTTATAATATCGATCGCGATGGATTAAAAATATATACAACAATAGATTCGCGAATGCAAATATATGCAGAACAGGCAGTAGCAGAGCATTTGGGAAAAGATTTACAGCCTAAGTTCACCAAAGAAATAAACACAAGAAAACAACTGTTTACCGATTTAACAAAAAAAGAAATCGACAATATTATTACAGCGGCAATAAAACAAAGCGGCAGATACAAAGAGATGTCAAAGGCAGGCTACTCGTATTCCGAGATAATTAAAACATTTGATACGCCTGTGAAAATGACCGTTTTTTCATGGGAAAAAGAAAACAAGGATACAATAATGACGCCGCGCGATTCAATACTTTACTACAAGTCGATATTGCGCACAGGCTTCATGGCTGTTGAACCGCAAACTGGATATATTAAGGCTTATGTAGGCGGGGTAAATTTCAAATATTTCAAATACGATGCAGTACATCAGGGAAAACGGCAAATAGGTTCTACAATAAAACCGTTTTTATATACGGTAGCAATGCAGGAAGGTTATAATCCGTGTTCCGAATTACCCTGCGTACAGCCACGAATAGAATATAGACCGGGAGATTTTTGGGAGCCTAAAAGCACAACAAAAGAAGAATATCGCGGAAAAATGATGACGCTGAAAAAAGCGCTGGCTTTGAGCGATAACTGGATTTCGGGACAACTGGTGGAAATATTCGGAGCGCAGGCGTTAGCCGATATGTGTCATCGAATGGGCATTCACAGCCACATGGATCCGGTTCCGCCATTGTGTCTGGGCAGCGCCGATGTTTCACCTTTCGAAATGGTCGGAGCGTTTGCAACCTTTGCAAACAAAGGAGTATATACCGAACCGTTTTTTGTAACCAGAATCGAAGACAGCAAGGGAAATATCATCAGTACATTCATACCCGAAAGCAAAGAAGCGATAAGTTCGGAAACGGCTTACCTGATGTTAAACTTAATGCAGGGCGTTGTAAATCACGGTACGGCAAGACGCCTGCGAACGCTTTATATTCCCGAAGGACAGATTGCGGGAAAAACAGGAACATCAAACAACCAGTCGGACGGATGGTTCATGGGAACAATGCCTAAACTGACAGGCGGAGTATGGGTTGGCGCGGAAGACCGAAGCGTGCATTTTTCAGGACTTGCGCTTGGAGGCGGTTCAAATATGGCATTACCGGTATGGGGTATTTTTATGAAAAAAGTTCTCAACGATAAGCGGCTTAATATTTCAAAGGATGATATTTTTGAAAAACCTGTAAGCATTACGGTAAACTTCGATTGCGATACGGCAGATACAACAGATACGGAAAACGCAGATGAAGAACAGGCAAATACAAACGACAGTAATAATTTGTTTTGACAGCTGCAAAAAGCATGTTTACTGACAATTAAATACATTTAAATGAGTTAAAATCCGCTTTATGTCAATTTTATATCGGATTATGCAGTACTTATAACGTAAAATTAATTATCTTTGCAACACAAAATTTTTAAAATGCCGAAAAAAATAAAAAACATAATAGCTTCAGTTGTAATTGTGTCGATATTTGTTTGCTTTATAGCATCATCATCGTCCGACAATTTCAAGATTGTAAAAAATCTTGACATATTTTTTTCCGTGTTTCGTGAATTGAACCTTCTTTATGTTGATGACATTGATGCCGACAAAGTAGTAAAATCAGGCATTAATGGCATGTTAAGCGAACTTGACCCTTACACAACATTTCTTTCCGAAGAGGATATCGAAGAATTTGATTTTGCAACAACAGGAGAATACAGCGGCATAGGAGCAATAGTCAGTTCCAACAACAATTATATACAAATTGCCGAAACATACAAGGATTTTCCCGCCGATAAGGCAGGTCTCGTTTCGGGAGACTTGATACTGTCTATTGACAATGTTTCGCTGCAGGGAAAAACTACAACAGAAGCAAGCAATCTGCTGAAAGGCGAGCAGGGAACAGCGCTTAACCTGCGCATCATAAAGCTAAAAACTTCGGATACCATAAACATTAAACTTGTACGCGACAAAATTCACATTTCGGGAATTGCTCATGCAGGAATAATGCGCGACAGCATAGGATACATAGCATTATCATCGTTTACGCAAAATTGCCAGAAAGACTTCAAAAACACTTTGCGAGAGCTGGAAGCGACAAAAAAAATGAAATCGCTTATAATCGACCTGCGCGGAAATACAGGCGGATTGCTGGATGCAGCTGTTGATATTGTAGGAATGTTTGTGAAAAAGGGAACAGAAGTTGTATTTTCGCGCGGACGCATAAAGGATTTCGACTATTCTTACAAAACAAAAGAAGAACCGTTGCAGTTAACCATTCCCATTGCCGTTTTGGTAAACAGCGGTTCGGCATCATCATCCGAAATCGTTGCAGGCGCATTGCAGGATTTAGACCGTGCCGTAATTATCGGAACGCGAACATTCGGCAAAGGTTTGGTGCAAACGGTACGGCAGGTAGGTTACAATGCGCGAATAAAATTGACAACAGCAAAATATTACATCCCAAGCGGACGCTGCATACAGGCGCACAATTTCTCGGAACGGAACGAAGATGGCAGCGTTGCCACAATTCCCGATTCGCTGAAAAAGGAATTTAGTACAGCAAGCGGCAGAAAAGTATATGATGGCGGCGGTATCATGCCTGATGTAGAAATAAAAGCGGACGAATTCAATGATATTGCAATAAGTCTGATATTGCGCAATTTAATTTCAGATTATGCAATAAAATACTTTTCAAAACACGAAAATATCGTTGAACCCGAAAATTTCAAAATTACAGATGCCGATTACAGCGACTTTATAGAATTTCTTTCGGATAAAGAATATGATTATCAAACAAAAGTCGAAAATCTTATTGAAAAATTATCGGAAGAGATAAAAAACGGAAAATATACCGACAACATTAAAGCGCAAGCCGATACTTTAAAAAATCAAATAACGCACGACAAAGCCAAAGATTTACAAACGTATAAAGATGAAATATCGCAGCTGATAAATGAAGAAATTGCTGCCAAATATTTTTATCAGCAAGGCAGAATAAGACAAATATTAACCAACGACACACAGTTTGATGCTGCAATAGACATATTGCTCAATCCGAATAAGTACAGCGAAATATTACACAAACAATAATTTATAAAGACATGACAGACAAGAAACAAACATCAAATTCAGACCAGACGGGGTCGAGTATTAGTAGGATTTGTGAAAACACAAAAATAACAGGCACAATAGAAACAACCGGAGATATCAGAATCGACGGCACTCTTGAAGGCTCTGTTACATCAACCGGACGCGTTGTTGTCGGATTAAAAGGTAAAATAAACGGAGACTTGCATTGTTCGTGTATCGATGTTTCGGGAAAAATTAAAGGAAACATTATTGCAAAAGATGTCCTCATTCTGAAAGAAAAATCAGTGCTTGTAGGCGAAATCACGGTACAGAAGCTGATAATAGAAAGCGGCGCCACATTCAACGGGCTTTGTAAAATGCCGTACAGCGAAGCCAATAATGAAAACGGCGCTTCGCGAAAAAATTAGCAAATATTCTCACGCATCAATTTATTGATGTATTTTTATTCAAGTTTTTTATAATAAAAAAGCTGATGTTCGGGCAATAAGTCGGGATGAAATATTTTTATAAGGTCTTGAAGAATTATTTGAGGATTGACAATTCCCGATTCCCAAAAATCGTTTCCGCCCTGATAATTCAGCCTTTTATTGTTATTGTAAACGTTTCCGTTTTTGAATGCCGATATGCCTGCCAATCTGACATCAAGGCTCTGCAACTGCTGAAGCGACGTTTCGCTGTTCTGGTTAATCCATACATCCGCATCAAGCGCTTTTGCATAAACATATTCTATGCTTGTCGGACTGGTTTTTGAGGCATTTCTTGTTTCGGCTTCAAAAATATATTTTCCTCCAGCATCGTTCAATAAGCCTATAGTTGTAGATTCGGTCGAAGGAAGATACCATACATCCCGATACGGCGCATTTATCAATACTTTGGGCTTGTCGGCAACATTTTCGGCAAGTTCTTTTAATTGATTATATTCGTATTCAATATTTTTAAATTTCTCAATGGCTTTTTCTTCTTCATTGAAAAATGCAGCCACAGCTACAGCCCATTCGGCTTTTGCAAGAGGCGTTTTTTCAAGATATTCGCCAATATACACAAGTTTTATTCCCATTTCGTTGAGCTTTGCTTCCGTTTTGCCGAGTTCGCCGTCGACGCCGTATGCAAATACAACATCAGGCTTCAGCGAGGCAATAACTTCATACGAAAGGTAATTTTCGTATCCGACATCGACTGTTTGATTGCGCTTAATTTGCCGTCGAACATTTTCATTTGAAATATAACCCGTTCCCGATACGCCGATAATCCTGTCCGCTTTGTTGATAAAATCTATGAAGGCAACATGTGTCGACGACAGACAAATGACGCGTTCAACCGGAATTTTTACCGTATGAACGCCGTCATTATTGCTGTTTGTGAGCGTATATGAAAATTTCACGTCATGCGATCCCTGCCACGGATTATATACAGTCAACCGTTTGTCATCGCCGTCGTTTTCGATAACAAACCGTTCCGAAAATGCAGGACGGTAGTAAATTTCATGCTGCCCGCCATCTGCGTCGGTTTTCGTTGTGTTTTGCCTGCATGACGAAACAATAAATACGCCAATCAGCAGAAACCAAAATTTCTGTTTTAAATTCATTTTATACAACAGGCTCGCCAATCATGCCGCTTACCAGAAATACCAGAGCAACGCCAAGAATAGCGTATAATTCGGGGAAAGCCGCAAGGATTAAAGTATTGCCAAAAACCTTGTGTCCGTTGCCCACAGCGGTAATACCGTTTGCACAAATCTGTCCCTGCTTGATTGCGCTGAACAGACAGACTATTCCAACGGCAATGCCTGTTCCAAGAATTGCCGCGCCCTGCAACAGAGTTATACCTGCGGTTAAATAGCTTGAAAGCAAATAATAGCCCGCAAAGCCGTAAAGTCCCTGAGTGCTCGGAAGAGCGGTAAGTAACATGCAACTGCCGAAAACGGCGCTGTCTTTCTTAACTGCGCCGATTGTTGCGTTTGCCGCAATAGTTATTCCAAAACAGCTTGCAACGCCCGAAAGCCCTGCCATAAATGCTACACCAATGTAAGCCAATAAAATAGGTTCCATAATTTTCTACTTTTTTTTAATTTATCTGTTATTAATATTATTCTTGTAATTATAATGTTTTTTTTCTGCAAAGTTAATGATTTATTACAATAGTCTGTTCCCTTATTTTTTCTTTGTTCTCAATCATATTCAAATGATAAATTCCGTTTGGCAGTTTTGAAGTATCTATTTTTATCTGTTTCTCTGATGGTGAATGCGTTTTATTATAAACTAATTGCGTGGTACTGTGGCTGTATAATAATACTGTTATATTCGATGACTTGACTTTTGCACTTTGTGTGTTTATTGCAGTTGTTTCCGTGCCGGTTTCTTCTATTCTGTCGATAATAAGTTCGTTGCTTGCAGGGTTGGGATAGGCGGCGGAGTAAGAAGAATAAGATGAGCAACTTATGCAATCAGGTTGTAGCATAACTTCGGCTTTTGCAAATATAATCCAGTCTCCGGAAATAC
>JAIRZQ010000098.1 GCA_031267135.1 Prevotellaceae bacterium | reverse complement strand
GTACATTTTTCGACCATTAACGTTGTGACGGTCATTTATTGCGTACATTCTTCGACCATTGACGTGTCACCGGTCATTTATTGCGTACATTTTTCGACCATTCACGTTGTGACGGTCATTTATTGCGTACATTTTTTGACCATTCACGTTGTGACGGTCACTTATTGCATACATTTTTTGACCATTGACGTTGTGACGGTCATCTATTGCGTACATTTTTCGACCATTCACGTTGTGACGGTCACAAATCGTGTACGTTCTTTGACTGTTAACGCGCCATTGGTCATCTATCGCGTACATTTTTTGACCATTCACGTTGTGACGGTCACAAATCGTATACGTTCTTTGACTGTTAACGCGCCATTGGTCATCTATCGCGTACGTTCTTTGACCATTCACGTTGTGACGGTCACAAATCGTGTACGTTTTACCACCGGACAAACCGGTACCCCGTTGAGCGGCAACTTAGCGAAGCGATCTCACCGCAGGTAATTTTATTGCCGCTCGGAACACTGCCGGATTTGTAATCCGGCAATATGTCAGGCTTTTTCAGGAACAGATTGCGACAGGACTTACGACTGAACACATCCATCCGGTTGGCATCGGTTGGCATCATATTTTACCGGGTAGAGACGTGGCACGCCACGTCTCTACTACCTTCGGGAAGCACCCCGCAGGTATTCAACCTCATCTTTACCTTATTTTTTTGAACAAAAACAATCTCAACAGCAAATAACCCATAAAATCCAAAGTTTTTTATTTCCTTTGCTGTTGAAAAATTCGACCGTTCATTTACACCGGTGTGTACATGAGCGGTTCGCCAAGATGAATGCTTATGACAACAAAGTTTTTCCCTGTCCTGTTATTCCTGGCTTTGCTCCAGGGGTACTGTTTTATTGCCGAAGCCCAGCAGCCTGACGACTGGATCAAAGGGCTGAACCTGGACGGAGTCACCGTTACGGAAGTTGAGCAGGTTCCTGCAGGAAAATTCACGCCTCCCGGGCAAAGGAACGCCATTGAAGGATTGCCGGCCTTTGTGCGGGTAGCGCTGGTTTCGCGGCCAACGCCGCAATCGTACATCCGTATTGAGGTATGGTTGCCGCAGGGCTGGTGGAACGGTCGTTTTGTAGGAACAGGCAACGGGGGCGGCGCCGGACGTATCAGCTACGACGCGCTGGCATCGGGTGTAAAGCACAGTTATGCCGTTGCCAATACCGACATGGGCACCTCGCCGCATGTAGACAGCCTGGTGAACAAGCCCGAACGGTGGGCCGATTTTGGCTATCGCGCCACACACGAGATGACCGTAGCCGCCAAAGCCGTGATCGAAAGATACTACCAGCGTCCGCCGAGGTATTCGTACTTCATAGGCTGTTCTACAGGCGGACAGCAGGCGTTAATGACCGCTCAGCGTTATCCGGCGGATTACAACGGGATCCTGGCCGGCGCACCCGCCAACAACCGAACGCACCTGCACTCGATGTTCCTGTGGAACTACCTGGCAATCAACGAAAAGCCCGGCAACCGGTTCACGCGGCAACAGATTAATTCCATTACACGGGACGTGCTGAAAGCCAATGTAGGGAAGGACGGCGGCTATTCGGGCGACAATTTCCTGACCGATCCCCGTATGGCGGCGCTCAATTTCAACGAATCGGATTCACTGACACAGGAGCAAAAGAACATCCTGAAAAAAATATATTCAGGCCCGGTCAACCCGGCGACAGGAGAATACATCTACACGTCCGTTCCGCCGGGCAGCGAATCGGCCGGCTCGGGGCTGCTTGAACAGCAGGACAGGAGGTTCGCGTACCAGTTTTACCCGTTCCGCTGGGTGTTCGGGCCGGATTTCGATCCCATGAAATTCGATTTTAACAGGGATATGGCCCGCGTCGATTCTGTTCTTGCGCCTGTCCTGAATGCCAACGATCCCGATTTGAAACTGTTCAGGGCTACGGGTGGGAAACTGCTGATGTACACCGGCGCCGCCGATCCGCTGGTACCTTTCCAGGATGCGGTTAATTACTACGAACGGGTAGTGGCAGCGCAAGGCAGCCTGGACAGTACACAGGCGTTTTTCCGTTACTTCGTCATACCGGGCATGTGGCATTGCAGCGGCGGGCCGGGCGCCTGCAGCATGGGACAGTACATTTCCGACCTGTCGGAACCCGGCGAATACAACATCTTTATCGCATTGATCCGCTGGGTCGAAAAAGGCATGGTTCCCGAACATATTATTGCCACAGCATACAGGGGAAATGGCGATATGCTCTTCCAGACGCCTGTTTATCCCTATCCGTTATTCCCGCATCTCATCAAAGGGAAAAAGCCGAGAATACCGGCCAGTTACCGGGGAGCGTACCACGAACGGGGAAATGTAGTGATCCCGGCGCCGAGATATTCAAAATAGAAGCGCAAAGCGATGCGTTGCCATCGCCGCCGCCGGCAGGCGAGTTGCGAAACGCCATGCCGGCGGTACTGACCCCGGGTTGAAATGATTTTTATTAAAATCATTTGCCTGTTCCGATTTTTTTGCCAGCTTTACAGCTTTCAATTCGGCAAAAAATCAAACCAATATGCAAGAACAACAATTAAAAGACATTGTCGGACAATTCGACATACAGGGAACAGTAGCATCGGTGAAACCGCTTGGCGCCGGGCATATCAACGATTCGTACAAGGTGGCGACCCTGTCGGATACAACACCCGATTACGTGTTGCAACGCATCAACCATTACATTTTTAAGAATGTGGATGCGTTACAGGATAACATCCGCAGAGTGACGGATCATATTCGTGCGAAACTCGCCACAGCGGGTGTTCGGGATGTTGAAAACCGCGTACTGCGACTTGCTCCGACCAGGGATGGTAAACTGTACCACAGGGATGCGGATGGTAACTGTTGGCGGATCCTGTATTTCATCCCCGATAGCCACAGTTACGACGGAGGCATTACGCCCGGGCTGGCTTTACATGCAGGTCGTGCGTTCGGCGATTTCCAGGCCATGCTGGCCGACCTCCCCGGTGCGCCGCTGGTAGAAACCATTCCGGATTTCCACAACGTGGAAAGCCGGCTGGCTGCCTTTCGCCAGGCTGTGAAGGACAACAAAGCCGGACGTTTGTCAGGGAAGCGATATCTGGTAGACGCGATCGAAGAACGCGCCGACGAAATGTGCGAGGCCGAACGGCTCCATCGCGAAGGCGTGCTGCCGAAACGCATCAACCATTGCGATACGAAGGTGAACAATGTCCTGTTTGATACGAACAACCAGGTACTTTGTGTCGTTGATCTGGATACGGTAATGCCGGGCTATGTCCTCAGCGATTTTGGCGATTTTATGCGTACGGGCGCCAATACCGGCAGGGAAGACGAGCTTGATCCGGCCAGGATTTCGATTGACTTGAAGATTTTTGAAGCGTATACAAAAGGATACCTCGAAAAAGCCAGGTCATTCCTGTTGCCTGTGGAAATCGACCATCTGGCGTTTGGCGCCGAATTAATGACCTACATGCAAACGGTACGGTTCTTTGCCGATTACCTGGACGGCGACCTGTATTATAAGATCCATTCGCCCGATCATAACTGGCAACGCACCGCAGCGCAATTCATACTGTTAGTGAGGATGGAAGAAAATTTCGACGAAATGCGCCGCATAGTAGCCGAAGCTGCAAAATAAAAGATGTGATTCATCCCATGAATCCTCCCGCATTTGTGTGGGAGGATTCAACCTGTTCTCATTTTTTGCACCATCTTCATACATTCGTAAAAAATTAATCCCGATATGAGATCCTTTTTTTTGATGACATATCTGTGTTGTATGCTTTTTACCGCCTGCTCGTCGTGTAACCGGGGCGGCAGGGAAACAAAATCGAGCAGCACAGCCGAACAGCAGCGGCCGCGCCAGCGGAAATCACAAATAGCCATCGCATCGCCGAAAAACAACGAACAGCAGCCGCTGGGCGCCGCCATCACACTGTCCGTAACAACAAAGGACGGCGCTGAAACGATCGACTCGCTGCGCTGGTTTATCGACGGCAAATGGCTGAAAACAAACAAAGGCGAGGATACAGCCTGGGATACCGGGGAGCAAACCGTCGGCACACACCGTATCGAGGCTGTGGCTCATTATGCGTCCGGGCAGCGCGATATTGTTCCGGCAACCGTCTTCCTGCTGGCTCCCCAGGCGCCCAGGCAATACGGCTATAAGGTGATGCGGGTTTACCCGCACGACCCGAAAGCGTATACGCAGGGCCTGCTTTTCGACGACGGTTTCCTGTACGAAAGTACCGGTCTGGAAGGAGAATCGTCGTTGCGTCAAGTGAATTTCCAAACAGGTCATATCGTACAGGTAACCAACCTTCCGGCCGAAATATTCGGCGAAGGCCTGGCCCTGGTAGACGATAAGCTGATACAGTTGAGCTATAAAAACCAGACGGCATTTGTGTACCGGAAAAGCGATTTCAAACTGCTGAACCGCATCAGTTATCCCATGCGCGAAGGGTGGGGATTGACCTGTGACGGCACGCACCTGCTGATGACCGACGGTTCGGCAACAGTGTATTTCCTTGACAGGGAATACCTGACCGAAGTACGCCGGCTGGAAGTATGCGATAACAAAGGCATTGTACCGCAACTGAACGAACTGGAACATATCAGTGGCGAACTGTGGGCAAATGTATACTATACGGACGACATCCTGCGTATCGACCCGAAAACGGGCGCAGTCCTGGGATGTATCCATCTGGACGGATTGCTGAAAAACAGCGATAGAAAAGCCGACACCGACGTGCTGAACGGAATCGCCTACGACGAAAAAACAGGCAGGATATTTGTTACCGGGAAAAACTGGCCAAAACTGTTCGAAATACAGGTAATCGGAAAGTAGCTATTCTGCCATACGGCGAAGGCGTTCCCGCAAATCACGCAGATGGTCGCTAAAGAGTGAACAGATAAAATTTGCGATGATCTGCGAAAACTGCGGGAAAAATTTACTGCGTGACCGGATTTTTCGTACTTTTGCCTTGCTTTATCCGTAAAATCTCAGGCATGCGCAAAGTACTTGCAACCATATTGATCATCCTGGCGGCTGTGACAGCCGGCGCGTCTTTCCGGGCTCTTTTTTCGAAAACCGAAGAACCGGTCCCGGATACGCTGTATGACGCCATACCGCTCGATGCAGGATTAATCGTCGACATCCGCGATTACGGCGAATTGTGCCGTACACTGCGGGAAAACGGTTTGTGGAATATTTTAGGCGAAATATCCTCCGTCGGAAACCTCAACGGTGAAATGCAGATGCTCGACAGCCTTGTGCAAAAATACGAACAGGCGGCGCCCCTACGCAACAACATCCTCTTTTCTTTCCACCCTGTGGGGAAAGAGGAAATGCAAAGCATCGGCTATGTCCGGACGGGTAACGACAAGGAAGCCCGTGCTCTTGCAGATCTGCTCAAAGGGCAGTTATCCGGAAAAGCCGTTGTGTCACAACGTCTGTACGATCAGGTGAACATCACGGACGTCGTTTTCAATGATAAGAAACAACAATCCTGTAATTTCTCATGCGCCTGTCGCGGCGGCATCTTTATCTTCTCGCGGTCATCCATCCTTCTTGAACACGCCATACGGCAGATTGCAGCCGACAGCAACATCGCCGACCGGGGAAAACTCGCCGAACTGATGCACTCCGCCGGGAAAAACGCGCCGGCAAACATCTATGTCAATTATCGCTGGTTGCCACGTACCGCACTGACCGTTTTTCATGCCCGGAACCATCAACTCATCGAGCCTCTGGCACGATTTGCCGATTGGACGGAACTCGACCTGAACATAAAACCCGATTTATTCCTGTTCAACGGTTTTACGGCGTGTGGCGACGCTTCCGATCACTGGTTCGAAACTTTTCTTTCGCAGCCGGCCATACCCGCGGGACTGACGGATGCCATGCCATCCACCGCTTACGCCTTCCTTTGGCTGGGAATACGCCAGATACAGCAATATTTTACGGATTATGGCCGCTATCTCGACCTGAACAGGGAATCCGACTACAAAAAGGAATTGGCCCGACTCCAAACATCCTTCCGGGTGGAGCTGCAGAAGGACTTTGCCGAGCGGTTCGAGGACGAGGCCGCGCTGGTGTATGCCAACGTCGGGCAGACACAGTCGAAAGACGAACCGTTTGCCCTTTTCCGCATCAAAAGCGCTTCGTCGGCTATCAGCATGATTGAAGAGTGGCAGGATGCCGTAGAGAAGAGTAAAACCGGCGGAACGGATAAAAAACTGCTGGCCATCGACAACCAGTTGACGTTTACGGCATACCGACTTCCGTTTGACGTGCCGGCAGCCCTTTTCGGCGACATCTTTGCAGGTGGAAACCAATGGTGCGTGGTGGCCGACAATTACTTGGTTTTTGGCAGCTCGCCGACCAACTTACAGAAATACCTGCACTACACGGCGCTGCATGCAACTTTGCAAACCGACCCCGGCTATGGGAAACTGGCCAACCTGTTTTCGACGCGCAGCAACCTCATGTTTTATTGCCATCCCGCACAGTCCGGCGGGCTTTTCGAAAACGCCCTGAAAAGCGACAGGTACAGAGAAACACAGCAGGCGCCCGACGCCCTCTCGCAAATGCAGGCGATGGCGTACCAGCTCAGCAGCGCCGGCGGAAAACTGTACAACACCTTTTTCCTGAAATATTCGTCCGCAGAAGCCCTGGTGGCTTCCGGAACGCAAACATCATGGGAGAGCCTGCTGGATACGGCCATTTCATTCAAACCGCAACTGATTCAGAACCACAGTACCGGCGAAACGGATATTTTTGTGCAGGACATGGCTAACAACGCCTGCCTGCTGAACAACGCCGGGCGGATACTCTGGAAAGTAAAACTCCCTGAACCCATCATCAGTCCGGTATACCAGGTCGATATCTACCGCAACGGAAAGCTGCAAATGCTTTTTAATACAAAGAGCCATCTGTATGTGATTGACCGTCTGGGAAATTTCGTCGATAACTTTCCCGTAGCATTAAATTCTCCGGCTGTTGGCAGCGTCGCCCTGTTCGATTACGACAGCAACAGGCAATACAGAATGATGGTCGCTTGCGAAGATCGCAAGGTATACGCTTTCGATAGAACCGGAAAACCGGTGGACGGGTGGAGTTTCAAGCAAAGCGAACACCCGGCGCAAACCGACATCTACCATTTCCGTACGGAAAACAAAGACTACATTGTATTTGCCGACAAGTACCGCGTATATATCCTCGACCGGCAGGGACGTACACGGGTTTCGCCCGAGCATAACCTTCCGGTAGGACGCCAAACGTCGATTGCCCTCGACCAGCAGCGCGCGCGCCTGGCTTTGACTGACACTGCGGGAACGGTACATTTCATTTCGCTGGCCAACGGCAGCATGACCCGGCAGATCATCAAGCCCTATCCGTCATCGCATCTCTTCGTTTTCCAGGACGTAGACGGCGACGGACAAGGCGATTTCATCTTTGCATCGGGCAACAAACTGGAGGTGTTTAGACAGGATACCCAACAAATCATCAATATAGAAACGGAAGAACCAATCTCTATGCGCCCTTATGTCTACGAGTTTGCAGCTTCCGACTTGCGTATTGGAATTGTGCAGCCGCAGAACAACCGTATCTGGCTGTACGATAACAGGGGAAAAGCGAGCAAAGGTTTTCCCCTGAAAGGAAGTACCCTGTTTTCAATTGGCCGTCCGGACAAATCAAGCAACAATTTTAACTTATTGGTGGGCAGCAAAAACAATTTTTTATATAACTATTCTGTTTATAAATGATTAGGGGTTCACGCTATCATTTTGGGAATAAAAAAATCGTTGATCTCTTGCATGTGAGATAAACATGATATACATTTGCGCCCTCTTGGTAGGCTTTTGAAGGCTTGAGCACTCATAAAATAAACAGTAGGAGGAGTGGACAAAGATTTAAAAATTAGTGATATGGATAATAAACAGTCAATAGAGAAAAAACAGATTATTGAGGAGGTAAAATCTCGCATCAGTAAGGGAGAGCCGAAACAGCAGATACTCGAAGAGTTATCTCAACTGTATAAGGACAAAGTAACGATAGTGAAGCAACTCGAACTGACCCCGTCCAGGTTGATGAAATATAAGTATCGGCTGCACAATTACATGCTTGCAGCATTATTATTAGCGGCCCTGGTTTTAGATACAATATTGCTTTTCCGGTTGGACTGGGGCAACCGAATCGTCGATGTCAACTCAACATTAAACGTTGTGCTGGACGTGATATTTTTGATCGGCATATTATTGCACCGGATCGAAACCTACAGTTGGATTGCCGCTCGTGCTGTGGTTACATTGATCACCATCATGGCTGCATATACATATTATCACCAGTCGGTTGACATTTTGCTTTTTATTTCGCTTGCCCTGATCATTATTTCTTTCGTACTCGGATTGCTCCTCGGCGTCAAGCTGTGCCCCCCGCGTATTCCAAAGACGATTGAAGTGGACATTGACGGGACCGAAAAAATCAATAAAACAATATACGTCTTTCCTGACTGATTATCAGAAAATTATTACGCAAAGACGTCGAGGCGCAAAGATTTGAATGTACCCATTTTTTTGCGAGGAGGTATTTTTGTGCAATTAACAAATCCGGTTACCTTTGACGGAAAGTTTGAATCATACCATGAGCAACCATACAGCAAAAGAATCTTTCGGCCGACTGATCGACATCATGGACGAATTGCGGGTAAAATGCCCGTGGGATCAGAAACAAACCATCGAAAGCCTGCGATACCTGACCATCGAAGAAACCTACGAGCTGGCCGACGCCATCCTCGAAAATAACATGGACGATATCCGCAAGGAATTGGGCGACGTCTTACTGCATATTGTCTTTTACGCGAAAATAGCTTCCGAAACCGGGCGGTTTACCCTCACAGAGGTGATTGACGGCATCTGCAACAAGCTGGTTTTCCGTCACCCGCATGTGTTCGGCGACGTGTCGGTGAACAGTGCGGAAGATGTAAAAACGAACTGGGAAAACCTGAAGATCAAGGAGGGCAACAAATCGATCCTGGCCGGCGTGCCCAAATCGCTGCCCGCCATCGTGAAAGCCAACCGCGTGCAGGATAAAGTGCGCGCCGTGGGATTTGACTGGGATGAGCGCGAACAGGTATGGGACAAAATCGAGGAAGAATTAGGCGAGCTGAAAGTAGAAATCGGCAGGATGGACGCGGAAAAGATGGAAGCTGAGTTCGGCGATCTGCTCTTTTCGATGGTCAACGCAGCACGGTTGTATGGCATCGATCCCGAAGCTGCCCTGGAACGCACCAACAAGAAATTCATCAAACGCTTCAACTATCTGGAACAGCATACCATCAAAGCTGGACGGCCATTAACGTCCATGACGCTGGATGAAATGAACGCTATATGGGAAGAAGCCAAAAAAGAAGATCACACGGGGACAGTAAGATCGTAGGGAATCGGGCGAACTTATGGCTGACAGGGTTGGAAAACCGAAACTCGAAATATTTACACCGTTTTTAATATGATCCGGAATGTTGTCCCTTTGTCAGGCTCTGAACGCAGCACAAAGATACGCCCGTTGTGGTAATCCTCGATAATACGTTTGGTCAGCGACAGTCCAAGTCCCCAGCCTCTCGATTTCGTGGTATATCCGGGCTTAAAGACCGTTTTGAACTTGCGTTTGGGAATCCCCCTCCCGGTATCCGAAACATCAATCACCACCTGATTGCGCGATGGTTTCAATTTCACACTGATTGTCCCTGCCCCCGCCATTGCATCAAGGGCATTTTTACAAAGGTTTTCGATCACCCAGCCGAACAGCTGTTCGCTCAACGGCGCCATCACGGCTTCGTCGGGTTGATTGCAACAGATGCTTACCTTGTCCGACGAACGTTTGCGGATATAATTCAGGCTGCCGGCTATAGCCTGACCCACATCAGTCATTGGGGTGGCCGGCTTCGAACCTATTTTTGAGAAACGTTCGGTAATAGCGAGCAGTCGCGATACATCCTTCTCCAGCTCTGCCACCAGCGCCTGGTCGTGTACCTGCATCTTGAGCATCTCAGTGATAGCAAGGAGCGATGAAATAGGCGTTCCCAACTGGTGTGCCGTTTCTTTAGATAAACCTACCCAAACCTGGTTCTCTTCCGATTTGCGCGATGTGTTGAAAGCAAAATAAGCCACGCCGATAAACAGGAATATGATGCCCAGCTGTATGTACGGGTAATAGGACAACTGGTAGAGCGTGGACGAATCATCGTAGTAAATATACTGGGGATCGTCGAAAAGGTCAATGGCGATCGGTTCGTGCTGCCTCTTCATGTATTCCAAGCGGCGTGCAACATAATCGGGATTACGTACTTTGAGTGAATCAAGGTTCCGGTAAAATTTGATCTGCTGGTTTTCATCGACAATGATCACCGGGATCGTAGCATTATCCTCAATCACATAGAGATAAAAATCGAGATTGGTATCGTCAATATCCGATTCGGCAATCATCCGGTTCGCGTCTGCCCAGATTTCTATTTTTTTCCGTTCCTCGACAGATAATTTTTCCACCATGTAGTTGGTATACAACAACGAGCATACCCCGATGGTAACGGCGCAAACCAACAGGAAAACCTTCCATTTCGACCGTAAATTATAGATATTCATATTTTTTGAGTTCCGGATTCAATGTTACGCAGCTTTGCCAATATGGAACTCCAATACTTTGAACTAAGAAACGCAGTTTTTATTGTTTCGGCCGGTGTCTTTTTTCAATTTCAAAAACCATCCCGTCTTCGGCTGCTTCCGTCATCGGGAAAATATTCCTGGCTTCGTTCACGAGCGGGGTTACATCCTTGTAACGTGCCGAAAAATGCCCGATAACCAGTTTCCCGGCATTGGCGGCAAGAGCGACACGGGCAGCATCTTCGGCTGTGGAGTGGACGGTTTCTTTCGATCTCGCCCTTCCGTCATTACCATAAGTCGCCTCGTGATACAATAAGTCAACATCCTTGACGATCCGCGACAAACCGTCGACGTAAACGGTATCCGAACAATAGGCGTATGAACGGGGCTTAACGGGAGGATGTGTCAATTGTGCGTTGGGAACCGGCTTCCCTTCTTCGGTATAATAGTCGCCACCCGCTTTGATGGCGGGGATATCCCGTAGCGGAATATGGTAAAAATCAATCATATCCTTTCGGATATTCAGTAATTTCTTCTTTTCCCTGAACAGGTAACCCCAAGTAGGAACACGATGCTTCAACGGGAAACAGGTAACAGTAATCCGCTTGTCTTCGTAAATAAATTCCGGCTCTTCGGCAGTTAACGTATGAAAAAGCAACGGGAACCCAAGAGGCGTAAAGTATTTCAATTGTCCCCGGAGCCAGTCCTCCATGTATGGCGGCCCGAACAAATCCACCGACTCCGTACGTTTCAGCAAACTTAACGACGACAACAAACCCGGAAGTCCGAACACATGATCACCATGCAGATGGGAAATAAAGATAGCCCGTATCTGTTGTACCCTGATTTTATAGCGGCGCAATTGCATTTGAGTTCCTTCGGCGCAATCGACCAGGAAAAAATGGTCGTCAACCTGTAGCGCCTGGGCAGTTGGGTAACGTTGTGATGTAGGCACAGCAGCGCTACTTCCCAAAATTGTGACCGAAAATGTCATGATCCGATAGTATCCTGCACGGCTGATGCAGAGGCAACATCAATGAAAAACAAATCGGCACCGGTTACAGAACGGTTACCGATTTGTTGTTTCAGGAAAAATGTTTCGCTGTTAAATCAGGTTTTTTCAATCATGGCAACTGCTTCTTCCACGTTCATGGTGATGTTCAGCACTGTGTCGAGTTGCGAGATCGTGACCAGGCGTTCTACGGCATCGTTCAGCCCGGTCAAAACAAATACGCCGCCGGCATTTTTGCACAGCCGGTTGGCGACAAGGATGGAACTTAATCCCGAGGAATCGCAATAACGACATTTGCTCAAATCAAGAATGATGTTTTTTTCACCATTGCCCGAGATCAGCACTAATTCCGATTTAAGGCTTGGAGCAACATGGGTGTCCAATTTCTCGTGCAGCACCCTGATAAACGTGTAATTGGGCTGTTGTTCTACTTTAAAATCCATAACTGATATTATTAATTATTCTTTATCTGATTCTTTATCTGATTCTGATTCTGATTCTTCAACTGATCCTGATTCTTCAACTGATTCTGATTCTGATTTTTCAACTGATTCTGATTCTTCAACTTTTTTTTCTTCCTTTTTGGTTTTCTTTTCTTCAACAACTTCAGCATCCGGTTCAGTTGGCTCCGCCTCAACCTGTGCTTCGGTAACTTCGGCTACAGGCGTTTCTTTTTTGGCTTTTTTTGCTTCGGACTTTTTCTTAGGGCCTTTCTTTTCAGTGGCTTCCATTTCTTCCTTCAAGGCTACCAATTCGGTGATGTCGCCAAATGTAGTCCTTTCCAGAGACGCTTTCAGCTTCTTGGCTGCCAGCTTGGTTTCTTCGCTTGCCGAACGCGGTTTTCCCGATGAGGCGCCGTCGTCTTTTCGAAGATCTTCGAAAGTGCGACTGTGCGAAAGAATGATGCGCTTCGATGATTTATTGAATTCAATGACCTTGAAGTTCAACTTTTCATCCAGCTTCGCAGGCGTACCGTCTTCTTTTACCATGTGTTTCGGAGTTACGAAACCTTCCACGCCATAAGGTAAAGCAACGATGGCGCCTTTGTCGAAAATTTCTACAATGGTTCCTTCGTGGATCGAATCAATGATGAAGATACTTTCGAATACATCCCACGGATTTTCTTCCAACTGTTTGTGACCAAGGCTTAATCGACGGTTTTCCTTGTCGATTTCGAGTACCACAACGTCGATGTCTTCGCCGACTTGGGTAAATTCCGAAGGATGTTTTACCTTTTTGGTCCACGAAAGGTCGGAGATATGGATCAAACCGTCTACGCCTTCTTCTATTTCGACGAATACGCCGAAATTAGTGAAGTTGCGTACTTTGGCAACATGTTGCGAGCCAACGGCATATTTTTCATCGATCTTTTCCCACGGATCAGTTTTGAGTTGCTTGATACCCAGCGACATTTTGCGATCGTCGCGATCCAGGGTCAGGATCTGCGCTTCCACGGTGTCGCCCACTTTCAGGAAATCCTGTGCGCTACGCAGATGCTGCGACCACGACATTTCCGATACGTGGATCAAACCTTCTACACCCGGCGAAATTTCTACAAATGCTCCGTAATCGGCAATAACTACTGCTTTCCCGCTGACGGTGTCGCCTACTTTCAGGTCGGGATTCAAAGCGTCCCATGGGTGCGGAGTCAATTGTTTCAAACCTAAAGCGATACGTTTTTTAGCATCGTCGAAATCAAGGATTACCACGTTCAACTTCTGATCCAACTGAACCACTTCTTCGGGATGGGTTACGCGGCCCCACGAAAGGTCGGTGATGTGGATCAAACCGTCTACGCCGCCCAGGTCGATGAATACACCGTAAGAAGTGATGTTTTTGACGGTACCTTCAAGCACCTGTCCTTTTTCAAGTTTCGAAATAATTTCGGCCTTTTGCTGCTCCAATTCGGCTTCGATGAGCGCTTTGTGCGATACCACCACATTCTTGAACTCATGGTTGATCTTGACGATCTTGAATTCTGTGGTTTTACCTACAAATACATCGTAGTCGCGGATCGGTTTCACGTCGATTTGCGAACCGGGCAGGAACGCTTCGATACCGAATACGTCCACGATCATACCGCCCTTGGTACGGCATTTGATGTAGCCGGTGATCACTTCGTTGTTTTCAAGCGCCTGGTTTACCCTGTCCCACGAACGCATCGAGCGTGCGGTCTTGTGTGAAAGTATTAACTGTCCTTTTTTATCTTCAGAACTTTCGACATACACTTCAACCGTGTCGCCTGTTTTCAGGCCGGGATTGTAGCGAAATTCGTTCATGCTGACAATACCTTCCGATTTGTAACCGATGTTAATCACCACCTCGCGTTTATTCATGGCAATTACCGTCCCGTCAATGATTTCGTTTTCAGAGATCGACGACAGGGTTTTGTCGTACATCGCTTCCATTTCTGCCCGTTCGTCAGTTGCATACGCATTGGGCGCATTCGAATACGTATCCCAATTGAAGTTTTCAAGCGATACGTCTTCTTTCTTGATTTTTTTAATTTCTTTAACTACTTCCTCGGCTCCTTCGTCTTCGAAAGATTCATCTTCTTCTACATCCACTTCTGTGTCTGCACTTTCCTCATCGGCTTTCACCTTGATTTCCATATCGAGTTTTTCTTCAAACTCTTTTTCTTTTGATTGCGTTGTCATTCAAAATGATTATTTTTAAAATTAATGAGATTAGACATTATGTTGTTTAACTCGAAACTGCAAAAGTAATCATATTTACGATAGTACCGCAAAAAAAAATAAAATTTACCTTTTTTTAGAGTTTTTTATATGGGAAAACTTGTTGCATGATAAAAATTGGCTACTTTTGCACCGCAAAACATCATGCCCAGATGGCGGAATTGGTAGACGCGCTAGTTTCAGGGACTAGTGTCCGCAAGGATGTGCAGGTTCGAGTCCTGTTCTGGGTACGAAATTTGAGTTTTGAATGTTTTTGCCCAGGTGGTGGAATTGGTAGACACGCTACTTTGAGGGGGTAGTGGGCGTTAGCTCGTGTGAGTTCGAGTCTCGTCCTGGGCACTTTTTGCTGGCAAAGTACAGATTTATAAGACACTCCGAAACGTTTGGTTATATCTCAAGTAAAAACTCAAGTGAATATGACCAAGTTCAAAAAATTTTCCAAAAAACCACGATATAAAAAGGTGTGGTATGTCGCTTTCCGATACTACTATAATAATGCGACAAACAAAATGCAAGAGTTTCAATACCGTAACGAAATCAACGGGGAGCAAATAAGTTTGTAGCGATAGCGATCCCATACTTCTATTTTGTGATTGAACTTTTGAAATGCACAAAGACAGAAGACAGGCTTGAAACGCTGCCGGACAAGTGGATGTTCGTGTTCAAAAACCTTTCCGTGCTTGCCGACTGTCCGAAAGCGCGGCAGGAGCGCGTGATTTTCCGGTGGTCCCTGTAGGGCATGATCCTACGACCCCCTGATTATGAGTCAGGTGCTGCTAACCAACTGAGCTATGGGCCCGAAAAAAACATTATTTTTTTCGTTTTGAGCTGCAAATTTACAACCTTTGCAGTCTATTTCCAAATTTTAATTAAAATAAAATGAAAAAAAACAATTTCTTAAACGACTTTAATAAGGATATTCGTAACATTATCTTCGATTTAGGCGGAGTCATAATAGATGTTGATTATCATAAAACCGAAAATGCCTTTAAAGGCTTGGGAATTTCTGATTTTGATAAAATATTTTCACAGGCGAAGCAAAGCAGAATTGCTGACAAACTTGAAGTCGGAGATATTTCACCTGCCGAATTTCGTGAAAGTCTGCGCAAACTGTGCGGATTTAACATCTCGGATATTACGATTGACAATGCATGGAATGCAATGATTTTGGATTTCCCATGCGACAGAATTGACATACTTGATAAACTGCGCTTGAATTACAGAATATTTCTACTCAGCAATACCAATCAAATTCATATTGATTACTGCATGAAAAATCCGAAATTTGAGATAATAAAATCAAAGTTTGAAAAAGTATATCTTTCTCACGAAATACACATGCGCAAACCGAATGCGGAGATATATGAATTTGTTTTGAATGACGCGCACTTACAGGCATCTCAAACATTATTCATCGACGATACGGTAAAAAATATCGAAGGCGCCAAGCTCGCCGGACTAAATGCTTTTCATCTTACAGTTGGAAAAACCATAAACGACTTATTCGGATAATTGAAAAAATAAAAAATATTTTAAGCGCTATGAAAATTAATTTTGCTACCTTTGCATTTATTCTATTGAATCGAAATGATCAGCAAAGAGCAAAAGATAACAAATGCAAGATTGCACAGTTCATATCTGTCATCGATTATAAGCATGTCGCTTGTTCTTTTTTTACTTGGCATGGCAGGACTTTTTTACATTAATGCAAATCAGGTAACAAAATATTTTCGCGACAGCATTTATATTGATGTGTATTTGAATGATGGCTTGAAAGAAAGCGATATTTCGCAATTTCGCAAACAGGTTGATATTATGCCTTATACACGCGAAACAAAATATATTTCCAAAGAAGATGCCGCAAAAAACTTTGAAAAGGAAATGGGAAAAGATTTTTTGACAATTCTCGACGGAAACCCTTTGCCCGAATCAATAGAAATATGGATTTCGGCGACATATTCATCTATCGACAGCATTAGCGTTATTCAGCAGCAGCTCGAATCAATGTATCAGGTAGAATCGGTGAAATATGAAAAATCAATTTTAAGCCTGGTAAATTCAAATATCAACAAAATAAATCTGATAATGGCAGTATTCATTCTATTGTTGCTGTTTGTGTCGATAGTTCTTATCAATCATACAATTCGCTTGTCGGTATATGCAAAGCGCTTTGCAATTCACACGATGAAGCTTGTAGGCGCTACACGGTACTTCATAAGCAAGCCCTTTCTGTTTCAAAGTGTTTTACGCGGCATAATTTCGGGACTTATTGCAATTATCATATTACATGTAACCATTTACGCCCTGCAATCTGAATTTAGCGACATTATCGAATTTGCCGATACTGAAACAATGCTCGTTCTTTTGTTTGGCATATTGCTTCTCGGCATAGGTATTAATTATGTTTCAACATATTTTGCCGTTAGAAAATACATACGGATTGATTTTGACAAATTATATTATTAAAACTTTTATAAAAAAATATAAAAATTATGGCAACACTTAAAAAATCTACTAATGCAATAAAAACCGATACGGCAAAGAAAGCTGCTCCGGTAAAAGAAATTGAAAATAAAAATTTTGCAATGCACAGGCAAAACTACAAATTTATGGCAATAGGCTGTGTTGTTATAGTTTTGGGATTTTTATTAATGATTGGCGGAGGGAATGCCGACCCTGCACAGTTTGATGCATCGAAAATGTTCAGTTTTCAACGCATAACGCTTGCGCCTGTAATAGTTGTTGCAGGATTTATTTTTGTAGGATATGCAATTATGCGTAAGCCCAAAAATAACAAATGAATTGGCTTGAAGCGCTTATACTCGGTATTGTTCAAGGCATTACCGAATTTCTGCCTGTAAGCAGCAGCGGGCATTTACAAATTGGCGCAGCTTTGTTTGGAACAAATGCAGACGGAAACATGTCGTTTGCCATTACCGTACATGCAGCAACGGTGTTAAGTACTGTTGTCGTTTTTTGGAAAGTAATAATAAAACTTTTTGCAGGTTTGTTCAAATTTAAATGGAACGCCGAAACCGAATATGTAGCCAAACTCGCTGTTTCTATGATTCCTGTTGCCATTGCAGGAATATTTTTCAAAGATAAAGTCGAAGCAATTTTCGGCAGCGGACTTGCTATTGTGGGAATTTGCCTGTTTGTTACTGCTGTATTGTTAGTATTTTCATATTATTTCAAACCGCGCACAAAAAACAATATAACTTTCGTTGATTCGTTTATAATAGGAATGGCGCAGGCAATAGCAGTGCTTCCGGGACTTTCGCGTTCGGGCAGCACAATAGCCACAGGCTTGCTTCTTGGAAACAAAAAGGAAGATGTTGCGCAGTTTTCATTTCTTATGGTTTTGATTCCCGTAATGGGCGAGGCATTGCTTGATTTGGCAGGCAGAGATTTTACCGATAATGCATCAATATCAGGTACGGCGCTGATTGCAGGATTTTTAAGCGCATTTGTTTCGGGATTATTTGCCTGCACTGTAATGATAAATATTGTGAAACGCGGAAAACTTGTCTGGTTTGCCGTTTATTGCGTAATAGCCGCAATCGCCGCGTTGGCATTGCAGTAATAATGTTATTCCGACGCGCAGCATGTTCGTCAAAGCGGATAATTGATTTTCCGGATTTTATCATTCTACTTTTTCAACAATTCTTATCTGTGAACCTGAGTTCGGGATAAGAATAGTCCATTAAGACTTATATATCAATAGAAAACATTTTTGAAACATTTCCAAAATGTCCGTCAGGAGATTCATTGATGAAACCTCGTCGAGATTTTCGTTGTGATTTGCTACATTTTTCTATTGATATTTTTTGTTCCTTAAAAAGGATACAAATCGTTTATTTCCTTTTAAGGAGCAACTATATAATATTTAATTTACAAATATGAATTTTAAGCGTGAAATAATAAAAACACCGCCATTCGGCATAGCGTTTAGATACAGTAAAGCCTGACAGGGTTTGTCAATGATACCGCCTGTATATTCTTTTTACCTGTCCAATTCGTTATAAAACCGAAATTGCTATTGTCAGACCTCGACATTGCTATTGCAAACGTGAGCATTGCCGTATTTTACCGCAACATTCCTGTCGTCAATAAAAATATTTCTGTCCATGACATGAATTGTGTGCTTCCGAAAGCTCGAATTTCCTGTCAATAACAGCAAACTTTCCATTGCAGATGGGAATATTGCTGTCGCCAACCAAAACATTCCGTTTCCTGACAGCAAAATCTGTCAGTTTTAAATGCAATGTCGAGGTTGCCGATGGGAACATTGCTGTTACAGACAGGAAAATTCCACAGACTAAGGTCAATATATTTGTCCCAAACAGCAATATTGAGATTGCTCCCTGCATGTTTTTAATTCGGCATAGCAAGAACGCTGCGCCGAACAGGGGGGAACGCTATCTGCAACAAACAAACCCTAACAGGTTTTTAAAACCTGTTAGGGTTGAGGTTGCGTATTCGATATATGGATTATAAATCCTAATACGCATCACAAATGCTTATACTTCTATCCTTCCAAAATTACAAATTCAAAAGAACGGAAAGTTTATTACTTACAATAAGCATTAGAAACTTTTACTGTATAAGCACTACTACTACCACCTGCAAACCCAATTCCGCAATCACACATTTTTACTGTTGCACTTTTTTCTCCTGCTTTTATTGTTGCATATTCACTATAATTACCTGTTGGTGTTTTAGTCTCTACAAGAACAATAAGATCTGTAGTCAAAGCTTTCTCTATTTGTAGGCTCACGTAGCTTGCATTATAATACTCTGCATATACAGCTCCTCCAGGAACATTGCTTATTGTGCAATAATGTTTTGGGGTACTATCCGCATTTGCACTAAATCCTAAACAAATCATTGCTACTAAAATTAATATATATTTTTTCATAAATAATTTTGCCGGTTATATACCATCGACCCATCGGTTTTTAGTTAAAATTTTATTTTTCCCGCTCTGTCGGCTTCGCGAGTGTCTTGCCCGTTTTTACGAGTTTCTGCTCTCGCTGCAATATGATTTGAGTGTTTTGCAGTTTCACTCTGCATTTTTTTGTAACAGTTGCAGTTCTGTCTTATATGCTGTGGCGGTTTTCCCGTCGTCGGATTTTTCAAAATTTGACAAATAAAAAAGCGGACTTACATCCGCTCTGAGGTTTTAGACGACCTGCGTACATGATATAAGCCCGCATGTTGCGAGCATTATACTTATCCTTGTACGCTTGAAAGTGTCTAAATTTCAGAGCAAGAACATAGCAAAAATGCTAATCTATATGTTTTTTTTTCTTTTTTATTCTACATATTAATTTTTTCATTTTACACGGCAAATTTACAATTTTTATTTGAAATACATCCAAAAATATTTCATGAATTTATACATTTAACGTAAATATTTTTCAGAAAAAACATCTTTATTATCTTTTCCCTCTGAAAATATACTTTTTAAGGAGCAACTAATTAACACAATAAATATACTTCTCATATTATTTTTGTACCTTTGCGCAAAATTAATGAAATGGCATATAAAAAGTCAACTGAAAGCAGTAAAAAAAATGTTTCGAGGCAAACATTTAAAACAAAAGATAAATCATCCAAATCACATTCGGAAAAAAAATACGCCAGAAAGTCCAATGATGGCAAAAGCTTCAAGCGAAGAAACGACGATGATGCAACATCGCGCAAGCGCAGGTTCAGCGCTACCGACGAACGTCCGAAAAGAACTTACAGGCGCAGTGAAGATACGGAATTTAAGCGAAGAAACGATGATGATGCAACATCGCGCAAGCGCAGATTCAGCGCTACCGATGAACGTCCGAAAAGAGCTTACAGGCGCAGTGAAAATACGGAATTCAAGCGAAGAAACGATGATGATACGGCATCGCGCAAGCGCAGATTCAGCGCTACCGACGAACGTCCGAAAAGAACTTACAGGCGCAGTGAAAATACGGAATTCAAACGAAGAAACGATGATGATACGGCATCACGCAAGCGCAGGTTCAGCACGACCGATGAACGTCCGAAAAGAACTTACAGGCGCAGTGAAGAGAATAGTATTAACAGACGGTTTTCCGATAGAACAGAACAGCGGCCAACAAATTATATTCGCACGTCCGAACCTGTTGACAGCCGGTTACGGCGTCAGATAAAAGAGAAAAAAGCAGGCAGCGTGCGCACGGAAGATACCGGTACAGACAATAAAATACGCTTGAATAAATTTATCGCAAATTCGGGAGTTTGCTCACGTCGCGAAGCTGATACGTTTATAAAAGCCGGCGTTGTTATGGTGAACGGAGTTGTGGTAACCGAGCTGGGAGTTAAGGTTTCGCCTGCCGATGAAATACTGTTCAACGGCGAGCGCTTGCACGGAGAAAAAAAGGTTTATTTGGTTATGAATAAGCCTAAAAATTTTGTTACAACAGTAGAAGATCCTCATGCCGACAAAACCGTAATGACTATTGTGCGTAATTATTGCACCGAACGCGTTTATCCTGTCGGCAGGCTTGATAAAAACACAACAGGCGTCCTGCTTTTTACAAACGATGGGGAACTGACAAAAGTTCTGACTCATCCGAGCTACGAAAAGAAAAAAATATATGCCGTAGGAATAGATAAAAACCTGACAAAAAACGACATGACACGCCTTGCCAACGGCGTTCAACTTGATGACGGAATGGCATTTTTTGACGAAATTTCATATACCGACAACGACGATAAAAGAAAAATAGGCGTTGAGATACATTCGGGCAGAAACAGAATAGTACGCCGCATGTTTGAACATTTGGGATATAAGATTACCAAGCTCGACCGCGTGTATTTTGCAGGATTAACCAAATCGAAACTCAAACGGGGCGAATGCCGTTTACTTAGCGAACGGGAAATAATATCACTGAAAATGGGCGCCTATGAATAACGGTTTGCAGCAGTCAGCCAATGTTCACCGGTCGGGATTTGTAAACATAATAGGCAATCCTAATGTAGGCAAATCAACACTGATGAATATGCTTGTAGGCGAAAACCTGTCGATAATTACTTCAAAATCGCAAACAACCCGACATCGCATCTTAGGCATTGTCAGCGGCGATGATTTTCAAATAGTATATTCGGATACGCCCGGAATTATAAAGCCAAAATACAGGCTGCAATCGTCGATGATGAAATTCGTACATGCGGCAATAGGCGACGCTGATGTTATTGTTTACGTTACCGATGTTATCGAAAAAATTGATAAAAATGTGGAATATATTGAAAAGCTAAACAACATTAAGACTCCGATAATTCTGGTGATAAATAAAATTGATTTGACAAACCGGCAAATTCTGAATAATTTGGCAGAACAGTGGCGGAAACTTTTACCTCAAGCGTTTATTTATCCGGCATCAGCGCTGGAAAAGTTTAATCTCGAAAATATATTTTCCAAGATACTGGAATTAATTCCCGAAGGTCCGGCATATTATTCGAAAGATGAGTTAACAGATAAAAACCTGCGTTTTTTTGCATCGGAAATTATTCGTGAAAAAATATTATTGTGTTATCGGAAAGAAATTCCGTATTGCGTTGAAGTCGGCATAGAAAATTTCACAGAAGACAAAAACATGTACACTGTAGAAGCTGTAATATATGTTGCCCGCGAATCGCAAAAGGGGATAATTATAGGACACGGCGGAAAATCACTGAAACGCGTAGGTACGGATGCACGCAGGGATATGGAAAAGTTTTTTGACAGGAAAGTATTCTTGAAATTATTTGTAAAAGTTTACCCTGACTGGCGCGACAGCGAACAGCAGTTAAAAAAATTCGGATATATTCAAGATTGATTGCATGATATTGGAATTGTAATGTTTTAGATTTTTGTATTCATAACTCATGTTACGCATTACAGTCAAAGTTACATTGCCTTTCAGGCAGCATAACCTTGTCGTTTAACCGCCGTAGGTCGCCGACCTGCGGTTATGAAGATTACGTCCTTTCAAGACGGCGAAACTCTGATAGATGGTGCTAACATGAGTTCATAAATAACAATATCAGGAAAGGATAGAAGAGAGTGAACTCGCTACTTTTTTGAGTTTTTCTTATCCAAAACTCAGGTATTAAATGGAAGATTTAACCGACTGACAGAAATAAATTATTTTCACGCGCAATCAGCTTTTATTCTTTTTCTATATGTCGATAAATTTCTTTACGGATGCGCGTAAATTTCTTCCTATATAAAAATTATTTTTCTCCTAAGCGAAAATTTTCCTCCATGCGGATAGAAATTTACGTGCTTGCGCTCAAAAAAATAATCCCTGAATACGGCAATATAAAACATACTTGAAAATGCATGATTAGCAACTATTTAGTTACTACTCGCAAAGCGCCGTAATAATTTATAATGTAATATTGTCGAGAAATTAAAACAGTCAATGCTCGCTGCCATACTCGTCGAAATCATCTTTGTTGTTGAGATTTCCGAGAAATTGGCTTTCAAGTTTTTTTGCTTGCAGTTCGTAGCGCGGAGTAATACCGATAAGCATAAGAACAATTATTGAAATAATTATTAAAATGACTTTGACATGCGGGAAAAGCGGTATCAGTACATAAAGCATCAGCGATATGCACATCACTGTACGAAGAAGACTTAGCAGCAACAGTGCAAGCTTGCTGAAATGATTGCTTCTTTTCAAAATACGTATGTACAGAAACCTTGCCGAGTAGCGTATTCTTATTATTCCGTATAAAAAAGGCGACATCAGCAGAACGGTGATTACCGCAAATGCAATAATCCCGCCTGTGGCAGGAATTTGATCCGTAATCAGCGGAAGCAAATACATTCTCGAAAGCAGTATTACCGCAATTGCCAGCATAAAATATATGAAAATAGGCACAAACAGTATCTTCGCCAGTCTGCCCCAGTCGTTTGGAATATTTATTTTTTTACGCCTGCTTTCTGCGCGTCCCGTTATGAGCCTGTTCCATTTTTGGGGTATTATTTTCACGGTTCTGTTATAAATTGTTTCGGAATATTTGATTCCGTACGGCGTTGTAAACGTTGTGATTACCGATACGGCGACTATAACCGGATATACAAATTCGCCTATAACGCCCAACTGCATTCCCATTGTAGCTATTATAAACGAAAATTCGCCTATTTGCGCCAGGCTGAACCCTGCCTGTATTGCCACTTTCAGGCTTTCGCCCGAAGCCAGCACGCCTATCAGTACGAATACCGGTCGAAATACAAGCACTATTGCGGTAAGGATTAATATCGGCAATATGTGCGCCAATATCAGGCTTGGAACAATCATCATGCCAACGGAAACAAAAAATACGGCGCCGAACAGATTTTTAAGCGGTCGCAATAAATGCTCTATGCGTTTTGCTTCGGCTGTTTCAGCCAGAATGGAACCCATTATGAACGCGCCAAGAGCAGCCGAAAATCCAACCGTATGCGCAATACTGACCATGCCCAGGCATAATCCTACCGAAACAATTATCAGCGTTTCATCGTTCAGGTATTTTTTTATGCGCTTGAATACTGTCGGTATAATGTAAATGCCGACAACAAACCATATAACAATAAAAAATATAAGATACAGCACCGATTCAACAAACTGCATTTCCTCAATGGTTCGGCTGGCTGCAATGGTTGAAAACAGCACCATCATCAAAATAGCGGCAATATCTTCGATAATCAGAATGGCAAACACTATGTTAGCAAAGCGTTGAGTCTGCTTGTTCATATCGGCAAACGCCTTTATTATTATTGTTGTTGATGCCATCGACAGCATTCCGCCGAGAAACAGACATTCGATACCCGTCCAGCCCAGTAAATATCCTGCCAGATAGCCTATGCTTATCATCAGCGCCATGTTTACTATTGTGGCAATGAATGCCGAAGTTCCGACTTCGAGCAGCTTCTTGTATCTGAATTCCAATCCCAAAGAAAACAGCAGGAAAATAATTCCTATTTCAGACCATGTGTCAATACTTGCATTGTCAACAACGGTAGGCAGCAGGTTCATGTGAGGACCTACCAGAAATCCGGCAACAATATAACCCAGCACAACGGGCTGCTTCAGCCATTTGAACAGAATAACAACAACTCCGGCTGTTATCAGTATTAATACAAGGTCGTGTACCAAAATAGGCAAATGTGTCATTATTATATATTTTTATTATTAAATTTTAATTTTCATTTCTTACGGTTTACATAATATATTTTGTTCCACAACGAATATATTTGTTGAATTTTATACGTATTGCAATAAATCATATTTGTCGAAATTAACAGCAGCCATGTTCAGTCGTACATTTTTACTGTCGCATCGAAAAGCAAGCGCTGTATTCGCAGGATTGCATTTTGTAAGAATACGGCAGTCATCCTGCAAAACAACTGCCAAAGTTACAAAAAATAATGACTTTACGTGTTAATTTTACAATAATTTATTCATTTTTTTCAGAGCTTTTATAATTTAAAACAACCGGGAACACAAAATATTTTAAAAACCGTGCATAAATTTGCCGTTGACATACGGCTTTTTACTGCTTTTATTATGTAATTTTATAGCTCTGTAACTAATCGTGTGGGCATACAGGATATTAATCCCGGATTTGAGCGACCAGAATTGAACCGTCATTCCGGCTTTCGCCGGAATCCCCAAATGCAACACGCATTTCGGGAGCGATTTTGTTTTTACGGAGCGCGTGATACTACTCTACCTGTGATTGGTTACTTTGAAAAGGTTGTGCTCGCTAAGTACATACGTAATTTTGCCGTTACGGGTGGAAGCTGAAAAGAAATTCTAAATTTAATTGTTCCTTAAAAATGGAATAAATTATTTATTAAAAACAGAAACGTTGCAGGCGGCATTTCTATAGGTCGCAGTTGTAAATCGGAATTGACTGTTTGTGACTTTTTACTCATGCTGTTTTAGTGTTTGCTGTTTGCGAACTTGGTTTACCCGATATTTTATACCTTTGCCGTTTCAATTAGAAATTATGTAATGAACTTGTGCGGCAGTACGTTCCTAAACAGCAAAGTTTTAATAATATTAATGACGACATCAAATCTTTTCAATCAAATTTAACAAACGTTCAAGAAAATTACTTAACTTTGAGGCACTATAGACAGCTGCTTCAAAAAAAGTTGCATTCAATACTCGAAGTTGCGTATTAAAGATCATGATTCGACAAAAAACGTCTAAAAGCTTGAAATTGAAAAGAAAAATATTTTTTGCTGCATCATCCGAAATAGCGTTTATCGTTAATTTACATTAAAACTGCAAAAACTTTTGCGGTTTTGAAAGTTTTATGTACTTTTGCACTCGAAATAACAAAACAGTAAATAGGAATAAGTAATAAACAGATATAAATGCACAACAAAATTATAAATATAGCGCGCAGTCTGTTTCTGCAACGCGGAATACGCTCGGTAACAATGGATGAAATTGCCGCAGAAGCAGGAATATCAAAACGCACATTGTATGAAATGTTTGCCAATAAAGAAGATTTGCTCGAAAAATTGCTCGAAAGCATGTGGTTTAAGCATCGAAATGTTGTTAAACAAATTACTGACACAACGCCAAGTTGCATTATCGGCATTTTGAATATTCTGAAATATGTAGCAGAAGAAACTAAAAACGAAATATCGACTAAGGCAAACGAATGTTTTTCTATTGATTTGAAAAAGTTTTATCCCAAAGTAGCTGAAAAACACAAGGAATACACAGAGAAGTATTTATCGTTTATGGCAAAGCATCTTGAAAAAGGCGTAGAACAGCAAACCGTACGAAATGATTTAAATCTTGATCTGGTATCAGCTTTATTTTTTGCCCAAATCGAAGGACTCGACGGTATGAAAACTTTACAGCAGTTTCATCCGCGTGAAATTTTTAAAACCATTATCATCAGTTTTTGCAGAGGAATATCAACGGAAAAAGGATTAAAGGAAATAGAAAATTTTGTATTGGAAAATAATGCATACATATAAAATTAACGTATATTTTAAAATATTTTCCATGCTCAACTGTTTTCATAATTACAGGGTTAATATTGCTCCAAATAAAATGAATTTATAAATTACAGAGTTAAAACAATAAATAATGAGAAATATTTCAACAACAAAGAAAATTTTAGTATTAATGCTTGGCTTTACAATATCGGCAAACGTTTACGCTCAGCATTCACAGAGCGCAAACGACAGCATATTGAAAATCACATTAAAACAGGCACTGGAAATTGCGCAAAGCGAAAATCCCGTAATCAGGATTGCCGACAAGGATATCGAACTGAAAAAAGCGGCAAATAAGGAAATCTATGCAGGATTGTTTCCTCAGGCAAGCGCCATAGCAACATATTCGCGAGCCATCAAAAAACAAACCATGGTTATGGATTTCGGCGGACAGTCACAGGAAATTCAGATGGGCAGCGACAACAGTTATTCGGGAGGAATTCAGATAAGCCTGCCTGTATTTGCTCCGTCATTATATAAAACCATTAATATTACCAAAGTCGATATTGAACTGGCAAAGGAAAAAGCTCATGCATCGCGTCTGGATTTAATAAATCAGGTTGCAAAAGCGTATTATCAGCTGCTTTTGGCTCAGGACAGTTATGCTGTTCTTGAAAAAAGTTACAAAAATGCCGAAGAAAATTATAAAAACATAGATGCCAAATACCAACAGGGCTTGGTAAGCGAATATGACAAAATACGCGCTGATGTGCAGATGCGTTCCATAAAGCCTAATGTCGTAAGCGCTGCAAACGGAATTAATTTAGCCATGCTGCAGCTTAAAGTGCTAATGGGAATAGATCCGGGTACTGAAATTGCAATAGAAGGCAACCTGAAAGACCACGAACGCGGAATGTTTACACGGCAGATTCAGGCAAACGCTTCAAATCTTGAACAAAACAGCGACATCAAACAATTGGATTTGAATACCGAAATGCTGAAAAAACAGTTGAGCATTCAGCGTACAAATTATCTTCCTACGCTTTCGGCGTCATTCGGATATACGTACACATCGCTGAACAACGATTTCAGGGTTTTTCATTACAAGTGGTTTCCGTATTCAACACTCGGACTGAATTTGAACATTCCTTTGTTTAATGCTACGACAAACAAAAAAACAAAACAGATAAAGATACAGATTCAGCAAATGGAAGACACTCGCCTGAATGCCGAACGCCAGTTGAGCATGCTTGTGCAGAGCTATCTGAACAGCATGTCGACAAGCGTCGAACAGGTAATATCCGACAGAGAAAGCATAAATCAGGCGGAAAAGGGCAGAACAATAGCCGTAAAACGTTATGAAGTAGGAGCCGGAACGATTCTTGAAGTCAATGACAGCGAAATCGCTCTGACACAGGCCGAACTTGTATATAATCAGTCGATATATAATTACCTCACTGCAAAAGCCGACCTGTACAAAACTCTCGGACGCGAAACAATTGCCGAATAAAAATGTGAAGTAATGTATAAACAGATAAATTTTATTAACTTTCATTAAATAATAATCTAATACTATAAAGATGAAAAATATTTCAAATCATTCTGCAATAATAATTCTATTTTTTATATTTGCAATTACAGTGAATAAAATGTTAGGGCAAGAAATAGCTGTATTACCTGAATTTCATAGCTATTATTATTCTCCTCAAAATTTAGGAATATCCACTCCGAATGTTAGTGATTTTATTAAGTATGGTAACTTATCTACCAACTTATATAATGGTTTATTAGATTTTGAAATTCCTATAGATGAATATGATGATAAAGATTTTGATCTTTGCATGTCGTTAAAATATATTTCAAATGGTTTTGTCCCTGCAAAACGTCCATCATTTGTAGGAAATAATTGGATACTTAATTATGGGGGAGTAATAACAAGGTCTGTCATGGGAAGTCCCGATGATAATAAAGGGAAATATAAAAACTCAGATGTGATAGATTACATAGTAGATGGTATACTTGTGCCTATTAAAAATAATACTTTTGTCCAATACTCGGAAGCTGATCTTATGCACTTTAAAATGGCAGAAAATACAGGAGGAAATAACACTCCTTACATGAGAGGAGATTTTAAGCATGATTTTGAACCAGATATTTTTAGATTTTCTTTTGGTAAACATTCAGGAAGTTTTATTATAGGAAATCAAGGTATTCCAATTTCTCTATGCGGACAGGGTTATAAGATTGACATAAGTGGTATTTCCATACAAGAGTACAATACATCTTCTGCTCCAATAAGCTCTTCAATAACAATCACAACTCCAGATGGATACATATATAATTTTGGGGGCAATACCAATTATTTAGAATATTGCATTCCAAATAATCCAGACAAAGCCGTCAAAATAATGCCAAGATTTATTACTGCTTGGTACTTAAAATCAATCAGAAGCCCCAACGGTAGAGAAGTAAATTTTAATTATTTATCTGTTTTACAAAAAAATAAATATAATAGTTTTGTATATGCATATAATGAATTTTTTATAAAAAATGCGGGAGGAGGAACAGACTGTGATGTTATTAACCCTTATAGTACTGCATTAACAGCAAAAAAGCTGATAATGGAAGATAATATATATACTCCTGTCATCAAAAAAATTATTGTAGATAATGGAACAGAAATAGAATTTGATATTAACCTCAACTCTGTTGGGTTTTATGATACTAACGACTATTCATTATATTTATCATCTATTAAGTATAAATATAATTCAAATATAATTAAAAGTATCTTATTTAGTTATAAATATTCAGGAAACTATTTTTTTTTAGATTCTGTATTTTTAAAAGATAAAATATATAAATTTGAATATAATTTGAATACAATACTACCCAATCCATTAACAATATCAACAGATCATTGGGGATTCTGGAACGGTGGCTACGATGTTTCTCTTACTGAAAGTGGTGCTTCCAGTGTTGCTAATTACTGCTATAATATTGATACAAAAAAACAAGTAAATACCAATGTATGTAATGTTGGACTTCTAAAAAGAATTACTTATCCTACGGGTGGTATAACAGAAATTTTTTACGAACATAATAGATATCGTAAATATTTAACACGCAGTATGAATGAAGTAAGTTTAGCTATAGACTCTGTTGCCGAAAGTATTCCTTGTGGAGGTGCGAGAGTTCAAAAACTAAGAGATTATGATCATATTTCACAACAATATTTTAATGAAAGGACTTATATGTATAAAAACTATGAAACTAACAAAGAAAGTGGTATTATAGGAGTTGTTCCTAAATACAGAACTCAGGAAAAAGTCACTTATTACAGGATGGAACCTAAATGGACAAATAATCAATCTATTAATTGTAATTATTTAATAGAAAACACAGTAACAGATATTAGCAGTAATAGTTACTCAACAAATGACATTTTAGAAGAATATCATGTAGGATACAGTGATGTTATAGAAAATTACACTGATAATAGCTGTCTGGTTTCCCATTTTTCATCATTCAATGATGTTCCTAATGGAGAAGATATAACTTACGAATCAAAACTAATGTCAGCAGTTTCTACTTTGAATACTATTGCTCAAATAGAAAAAATTGGTTTGTACAAAACAAATGATATGTCTTCATTCAGAGGAAAGTTATTAAGTGAAAAAACATACAACAGTTCAGGTTGTTTAGTTTTGCAAAAATATAATACTTATAATATTCATCTTGCAAAAAGCAAATATAATATTTCTGTACGGTCTGTTGCAAGAGGACGTTCTTCCTATAAAATATATTTAATACCCTGTTTATTAACTTGCCAAAATATAATAGATAAAAATAATGTACAACAACAAGTTATATACCAATACAACTCTAATAATCTTTTATCATCAACAAGCGTTTTGGGCAGCGATGGCAAAAAGCAGACGACAAAGCTGGTATATCCCTTTGAAATTACAGAAGGAGCGGATACTGCCGTTTTGCGTAAGATGACGACAAAAAATATGCTGGATAATTATGTGGAAAAGGTTTCGTATCTGGAAAATGGAAAAGTTATTGATGCCGAATATTGCAAGTTTAACGAAACGGCGGCAAATTCGGGAATTTTCAAACCTGAAAAGATTTATTTATTGCCCAAAACGGGATCAAGCACTTTAGGCAGTTTGTATCCAATTAATTATCACAATGCTTATGTGATGTTGGCAACAGATGTAGTGCCATCGGATGTTGGCGGTGTTGAAACAAGTTTTATTGTTAAAAAAAATACATCGAAAATAAAAATAGAGTCCCATTTTCAACAGGCTCCGGATTATGGGAATAATATTATGCCGCGTTATTTTATGATGACGATTAAAGACAGTAATGGAAATGTGTGTTATAGTATGGAAGGTACAGGTACTGTTTATGGAAGTTTCAATACGAGTGGTTATTATAATTATGACAGGATAGACAGCATTGAGTTACAGCCGGGTACTTATACATTGAAATTAACTCATACAAGCAGAATTTATTCGGATTATGACATATATCATAACGGATACAGCATTGTTTCGTTTAACGAAAAAACAACCGACATGTCCTCAAGTTATTCGCAATTCAAGCCCGAAATTAGTTACAAATATGACAGCAAAGGCAATATTATTGAAGCGAAACACGAAGGAAATCAAATATCTACCGTTTATCTTTGGGGCTACAAACATCAGTATCCGATAGCGGAAATTAAAAACGCAACTTACGATGAGGCTAAAACAGCATTGAATTACAGCAGCGACAGTCAAAGAGAAACTTTGGCAGCAAAGGCAGAGCCGACAAGTTCAGACTGGTCTCTAATCAATAATTTAAGAACAAAATTACCTAATGCTCAAGTTACCGTTTATAAATATATGCCTTTGGTCGGCAGATTGTCCGCAACCAACCCAAGCGGAAATACCGTTTATTACGAATATGATGCATTAAATCGCTTGAAATTCATTAAAGATAATGACAATAATATTTTACAGCGATATGATTATAATTATAAACAATAAAAATCAAAGCATGAAAAAATATATTACAACAATACTTTTATTATTGGTATTCTGCGGAAATTTGTTTTCGCAGAATCAGATTATATTACCGCATATTTCCATAAGCGGAAACGGTACAAATAATATAAATACAGGTTGTGAAGGCGGCGTTTTTTATATACCCGTATCAATTCCTTCAACATTTTTCAATCATGAAGACATACTGGTTGAATTTATTAATGAAAAAATAATGAAAGATGGAAACGATGCCTTTATTAACGTAATATCCGTATATTATGATTCTAATTCCGGCATTTACAAAATGCAACTGCGTATTTATCAAGGTGGAGCAGGAACAGGCGATATCAATTTTCATGTAAGCGGTTCAGGTGCAGGATATTTTTATATTTATCAGGCTGCATGTCCGCTACCGCCATCTCCGCCACCGCCACCTCCGCCTGACCCTTTGATATCGGATGTTTCGGATGGCAATTGGATAATGAAAACAACATACACAGAACCGGATACCGCACAGTATTACCGCGACATTACGTATTACGATGGCTTGGGCTATCCCGAACAGGTAATACAGGTGAAAGGCTCGCCGAATATGAAAAACATTGTAAAGCCTGTTTACTACGACAATATGCGGCGCAACAATGCCAAAGTTTATCTGCCTTACGTTTCGGAAAACAGTAATGCCGCCGGAGAAAATTCACCGTTTACGGCGCAATCTGCGTTTTATCAGAGCAAATTCGGCAACGAAGGGCAGTATGCTTATGTGGAAAACATATTTGAAGCCTCGCCGCTTAACAGAATAATGCAAACGTACAATGTCGGCTCCGTTTACAGAAGCGAGGATAAAAAATCGATAAACTCGTATCAGTCGAACTCTGCCGACGAAGTGTTGTATCTGACGGTAAACATGCAGGATTATTCGTTGAACATTAGCGGATATTATGCGGCAAATACGCTGTATAAAAATTCGACAGTGAATGAAGACAGCGCAACGGTTCATGTATTTACCGACAAACTCGGACGCACCGTTTTAACCCGAAGCATAGACAGCAATGACGAAAATGTTGAAACGTATTATGCTTACAACGATTACGGACAGCCGGCATGGGTAATTCAGCCCGAAGGCTCGGCTTACCTCTACTATGGATATACAAATCAAATAATTACCAATCACAGTGTAGCAGAAAAGTATTGCTTTATTTACAAATACGATGAACGCGGCAATATGATTGAACGCAAAATGCCGGGCAAAGCCGTAGAATACATGGTTTACGACAAGGGCGACCGTCTTGTTTTGATGCAGGATGGCAACATGCGCGAAAACAGTCAGTGGATTTACAGTGTTTACGACAATATCGGCAATCTTGTAGAAAAAACATTGATATGCAACACGGAAAGTTATACTCCGGAGCAGTTTCGTGCAATGTATTATGCCGATGCCTTTTGTAATGATTATGTAACTCTGGGAAATTCACACAGGATTGAAACACCTTTTTCGGGTGTAACTATTGGATCTGTGTGTAAAGAATCTCCCCGTTCAATTTACAGGGCAAGATATTACGGTAAGATGTATTTCGGGAATTATGTATCATCGTCGGCGGATAAATATTTGAAAATAAACGGGTCTGTACCCATGAACTGTACCGGTTGCGAAGATTGCGACTTGGCAAACGATTATATCGACAGTACGGGGCATGTAAGGTTTGAATATTTTTACGGGATTGACAATACAAATCCCGCAATAAAATATTATCGCCTGCCTGCCGGTTATCTGTCTGTGGCGCAGTGTCTGGCGGGAGCGGCAAATTCGGGGTATTACGCGATATTGAACAGCGTTCCTGTTACAAATCAGGGCAGCCCGTGGATAACGCCTTCGCATCTTGCCTTTGAGCCGGTAGATGATGTGTGCACTGTTGATAATTTGGAAACCGAAAAGATAAAGAATCTCAAAGCCTACGAGCGGTTGAGAGTGCTGAACGACAATGGAATTTATGTGGAACGGGCATTTTACTACGACCGATACGAACGCGTTATACAGACGGTAGAAAAGAATCATTTGGGAGGCATAAGCCGCTACAGCACGAAGTACGACTTCGTTGGCAACGTACTCGCTCAACACGAACAGCACGAAACATTCAAATTTTCGCAGGGTGGCGGAAGTTCCGCAGGTAAAAGTAAACTTAGTAGAACAAGCGAATATAATGGAAAACTAACACTGTTTACTTACGACGGGCGCGGGCGGCTGCTTTCGGAAGCTACGACGGTGAATGACAGCGACACGGCAAAAGTTGCGTACAGGTACAACGAGCTGGAGCAGCTTGCGGAAAAAATATACGACAATAATCTGATTGCTGATTCTACGGACTACAATATTCAGGGCTGGATAACAGAAAAAACCGCAAAGAACGGAACGGATAATATATTTAACATGCATTTGGCGTATTACGACCCCGCAAAGCCAAACACTGTGCCGAGCTACACGGGAAACATAACGGAATGGACATGGCAGCACAAAGATCTTGATAATAACATGTATACATTCCAATACGACAGATTATCAAGGCTTACCAACAGCTTGCTGTATATTGACAACACGCCCACAAATGTATTTACACAGCAGGATATGGTTTACGACCGTAATGGCAATATATTATACATGAACCATTACGATGCCGACACTGTTGACATTACCAATGGATGGCCATATACATACAACGGCAACCAGTTGACAAGCAGACGACGAGGAATGTTGGCGATTTCGCAATTATTATACGGTTATGATGCCAATGGAAACATGAGCAGAGATTACCGAAAAAATATGGATGTTACTTATAATATACTCAATTTGCCGCATCAACTAAAGTTTGCAGTTCCCGCAACGGACGAAAAAGGAATAATACTCGGAACTTTTACATACAAATATGCTTATTATTCATACTTGGCAGATGGTACGAAAACGGCAGCAAGATACGACAGTATAACAGGCGCTTCTTCCGGTTCTGTTTTTGTTGCAGCTTCCGATGTATATAAGCTGGGTTTCGATTATCTCGGAACATTTGTTTACAGCCGCGATAACGATACTCTGACTTTTGAAAGCACAAATTTTGGCGGCGGACGAATAAACAGAACAGGTACTGATGCGTATGACATAAACTATTTTATTACAGACCATTTAGGAAGCACAAGAGTGATTGTAAACGCTAACGGCGAAATAGCGGCGCAGTACAATTATTATCCGTTTGGTAAACAGTGGGAAGATTCTAATTTAATGGCAAATACCAACCGCTACACATTTAGCGGCAAGGAAAAGCAAACTATAAAAGATTTGGGATGGCTTGATTTTTCTGCGAGAATGTTACGCAGTGAAACCGACCCGACAGGATGGTTAAGTATTGATCCTTTATGTGAAAAATATTATTCTATTTCGCCGTATGCATATTGCATGAATAATCCTATAAAATATGTGGATCCTGATGGTCGGAAAATTAGTATAGCAAATCTTTCTTCGACACATCGAAAATCATTGCAAACATTTTTATCAACACAAACAGGAAGGGCTTTTGTTGGTAGGTATATGAGTGCAGGAGAAACATTAGTTGTAAATGGGCGACAGTATACTTTTGACAAAACAGGCGATAGGGCTAAAGATTTATTATCCATTCAATCAAGATCCATGAATCCTCTTGGTCAAAACCAAACATTGATAAAAGGTACTACAAGACAGACAAAAGAATATGTTCCATCTGATGTTGATAAAACTATTAAAAATGGTGTTCAGCAAACAATTGCATTAAGCAAAGATATTGATGAGAAGACTGCTACAGGTGTTCTTGGGCATGAAGCATTTGTACATGCGGATAAAGACGCCAATGCATTAAATGAACTGGAAGCTAATAGCCAAAATATGACTCAAGATGGGAAAGGAAATGCTTTGCAGAATATATCAAATACCGGAGAAGCAGACCACGAAGAATTAGGAAATGATAATGTTCCAAAATTTAAACAGTATATGCATGAAGTAACAAAAATAACAGGAGATAAATATTATGAACAGGAATATCAAAGACAAGTGCAGTATTACAAAAACCATTAACGTTAGTTATGTTTTAAAAATTAGTATTTTACTGATTTTGACTATTATATGGATGGCATGTAAACAGCAAATCACAGAACGTAATCAAAAGGTGGAATATGTTTATAATCAATATGAAAATGGTACTCTTAAAGAAATAGGCATATTGCAAGATTCTGTGAAACAGGGATTATGGATTACATTTTATTCTACAGGCAAGATAGAATTTATATTTTTTTATAAGGATGGTAAGAAAACAGGACCACAAAGAATGTTTCGTGAAGATGGAAGTTTGTCGGGATATGCTGAAATGAGTAATGATATGTTCAATGGAAAAAGAATATCATACTATCATGGAGATATAGTAAGTGAATCTCACTGGATAAATGATACTCCACATGGATTATTCATAGAGTATGATGTTGAAGGGGATTTTAGTATTCATGAATATAAGGATGGGGAGTTTGTTAGAACTATAGTGGGTACACCGCCTCCAATAATAGAAGAATGATACTTTTTGCAAATAAAAAAAGGGCATTGCTAATGCTATATAGATTTCATGCAATATGTGATTATAAATATTTGATTTTCAGAATGTATTATTCCTAAAAAATATCAAAAACTATACTTAATTAGCAATGCCGAAAATAATAAATATTATACAAATGTATAATTAAAATAAAAACAGGAATATAAATAATAAAAATAATAAATATGAAAAGAAAAGTAATAATTTTATTGGTTGCTGCAATGATGATTTCTTGCAGCCAAAGCGACAAAAAAAACACAGAAACAAATAAGCCTGTCAATACAAAAATACTTGTTAAGACAGCCGTTGCACAAAAACAGGTTATTGACAGAATACAGGAATTTTCGGCAACTGTTGAATCGGAAAAGACAAACAATATCGCGCCAAACGCACCTGTGCGCATAAGTAAAATACTTGTCGAAACAGGCGATCATGTTGTCAAAGAACAAAAACTTGTGCAAATGGACGCGACAAATCTTGCTCAACTCGAACTGCAAATCGAAAACAGCAAGAAAGATTTTGAGCGCATTGACGAACTGTACAAAATAGGAGGAGTAAGCAAGGCTAATTGGGATGCCGCAAAAATGGCTCTTGATTTGCAGGTTACGTCATATGGCAATTTGCTCGAAAACACTCAACTGATGGCGCCGATAAGCGGCGTCATAACAGCTCGCAATTATGACGATGGCGATATGTACAACGCAGCAAGACCGGTACTTGTAATAGAGCAGATTACGCCTGTCAAACTTTTGATAAACGTTTCGGAACAGTATTACACGCAAGTAAAGAAAGGACTGCAGGCAGATGTTAAGCTTGATGTTTACGGCGACGAAATTTTCAAAGGCGAAATAAGCTTGATACATCCGACTTTAAATTCGGCGACGCGAACTTTTGCCGTAGAAATCAAACTTGCAAATCGCGACGAACGCGTTCGCCCAGGAATGTTCGGCAGAGTGATTCTTAATTTTGGAAAGAAGGAAGGAATCATGATTTCGGATGTTGCCGTTCAAAAACAGATAGGCACAAACGAAAAATACGCTTTTGCCGTTAAAAACGGCGCTGTCGAACGCCGGGTAGTTGCGCTTGGCGTCCAAAACGGCAATATGATTGAAATATTGTCGGGAATTAACGAAGGCGAGGAAGTTGCCATAACAAGCTTATCGCAACTTGACGATGGAAAAGAAGTAACAGTTAAAAATGATTGATGAATGTTGGTTTGTTTATTTGTTGACTTGTTTATTTGAAGAAAACAAATCGCAGGTAATTCACATAATTCAAACAAAATAAAAGATATAAAAATGAAAATTTATCAAACAGCGGTAAAAAAACCTATATCAACAATGCTGGTTTTTATAGGTGTAATAACATTAGGCTTATTTTCGCTCAATAATTTGGCTATCGATCAGTTTCCAGAAATAGAAATTCCGTATGTAAGCGTTATTACGACATATCCGGGAGCAAATGCAGCCGACATCGAAACCAATATTACCCGCGTACTCGAAGATAATCTGAATACGGTTAATAATCTCAAAAAACTTACATCAACATCGCGCGATAACGTGTCGATGCTTACTCTCGAACTTGAATGGGGCTGCGATATTAACGAAGCCGTCAACGATGTCAGGGATGTGGTGAGTCGCACCAGAGATTATCTTCCCGACGAAATTACATATCCTACAATATTCAAATTCAGCAGCTCGATGATGCCTGTGATGGTATTGACGGCAACTGCCGACGAAAGCTATGCGGCGCTCAACAAAATTCTCGACGACAAGCTCGTAAATACTCTAAACCGTATTGACGGCGTTGGCGCTGTAAGCCTTATGGGTATTCCCGAACGCGAGATACAGATAAATGTTGACCCTAACAGAATTGATGCGTATAATCTTACGGTTGAACAGATAGGAAACATAATAGCAGCCGAAAACGTAAACATTCCCAGCGGAACTGTCGATGTCGGAAACAATACTTTCAACCTCAAAGCGGATGGAGAATTTCAAAGCAGCGATGACTTGAAAAATATTGTTGTTTACAGCCAGAATGGCAGAAACGTTTTGCTTAGCGAAATAGCAACAATTAAAGATACTCTCGAAAAAGCGACTATGGATTCGCGCGTTAACGGAAAAAAGGGACTTACAATTCTGGTGCAGAAACAGTCGGGAGCAAATACGGTTAATATTGCCGAACAGATTTTCAAACTTCTGCCGCAAATACAGGAAACATTACCAAAAGATATTAGTATCGATATAGTAATGGATGGTTCGGAAGAAATCAAAGACAGCATTTCATCTCTAACCGAAACGGTAATGTACGCCTTTATTTTTGTTATTCTGGTTGTAATGGTTTTTCTTGGACGATGGCGGGCAACGTTCATAATTTGTCTAACCATTCCCATATCTCTTATTACGGCATTTATTTATCTGTACGCCACAGGCAGCACGCTTAATATTATTTCGTTAAGTTCGCTTTCAATCGCAATCGGCATGGTTGTTGACGATGCCATTGTGGTTTTGGAAAATATTACAACGCATATTGAACGGGGAAGCACGCCCAAGGAGGCGGCGGTATATGCAACAAACGAAGTCTGGATTTCGGTAATCGTTACAACGCTTGTAATTGTTGCAGTATTTCTTCCGCTTACTCTTGTATCGGGAATGATGGGAATCATGTTTCGCGAACTTGGCTGGATAGTATCAATAGTTATCTGCGTTTCTACAACGGTTGCAATTTCGCTCACGCCAATGCTTTCGGCATATATACTTAAACTCGAAGGCGGAATTCACAGTTATAAGGGCGCAGGTATTGTTTACAAGCCTATCGACAAATTCCTTGCCCGCTTGGATGTCTGGTACGCAAAACTTCTTACGTGGGCTGTATGGCATCGAATATCGGTTTTGCTGATAACATTTACAATATTTCTTTCTTCGCTGTTTTTGCTGATGGTTGTGCCTGTAGAATTTTTTCCTCAGGACGATAACGGAATGATTACGGCAGTAGTGCAGTTAGAACAGAATGTAAGCGTGGAATACACATCAAAAATTGCCCGTAAAATAGAAAGAACAGTTGCCGAGAAATATCCGGAAGTACGAATTTTATCGGCAAGCGCAGGAGCAAACTCAAGTTCCAACGCTTTTGCTGCGATGCAGTCAACAGGCTCGCACATAATCAATTTCAGAATGCGTCTGCCGCGCTCAACCGAACGCAGTCGAACAATTTTTGAAATATCCGACTCATTGAGAAAGGATTTTGCAGGTATTCCCGAAATACGTCAGTCTTCCGTTACTCCCGGAGGTAATGGCGGCTCGATGGGAGGTCCGAGTAACGTACAGCTCAAAATATTCGGCAATGATTTGGATTTAACCAACACTATCGCTTTGGAATTGAAAGACAGACTGTCAAAAGAAGTAAGCGGACTGAGAGATGTTCAACTGTCGCGCGATGATATGCGTCCCGAATATAATGTGCAGTTCGACAGAACAAAACTTGCATATTACGGAATGACAAGCGCTATGGCATCTACAGCAGTACGAAACAGAATAGACGGACTTATTGCAAGCAAATATCGCGAAGATGGAGATGAATATGATATTGTTGTCAGATATGCCGAAGAATTTCGCAAGTCGTTGGAAGATATAGAAAATATCTCATTATCCAATAATTTGGGACAGCGTATAAAACTCGGCGAAGTAGCAACAGTTACCGACGAATTTGCAGCGCCCGCAATCGAACGCGAAAACCGGAGACGGCTTGTAAGCGTTAATGCAATATTATCGGCTGATGCCGCGCTCGGAGATGTGGTAAACGATGTATCGGCAATTTTGAAAACTTATGAGGTGCCGCAGGGAGTAGATATTGTTGTTGGAGGCACAATCGAAGATCAGCAGGAATCAAACCAGGACATGATGACATTGCTGCTGCTTATTGTCATTCTTGTTTATATCGTTATGGCAACGCAGTTCGAGTCGTTTAAAATGCCTTTTATAATTATGTTTACAATTCCGTTTGCATTTACAGGCGTATTTCTTGCCCTGTTTTTCACAAACACGCCGCTTAGCATTATTGCCTTGATAGGCGCTGTCATGCTTGTGGGAATTGTTGTTAAGAACGGTATCGTGATGGTTGACTATACAAACCTGCTTGTAGAACGAGGCTATAAAGTACGCACATCTGTTGTAATGGCGGGAAAAAGCCGTTTGCGTCCCGTACTTATGACTTCGCTCACAACAATATTGGGAATGCTTCCGCTGGCAATAGGAAGCGGCGTAGGTTCCGAAATATGGAAACCAATGGGAATTGCCATAATTGGCGGCTTAACATTCTCTACCATGTTGACACTGCTGGTAATACCTGTTTTGTATGCTTTGCTGGTAAGCAATAAAGCGTTCAGAAAGAAAAAAACAAGCGAAGATGAACGACAAGAAATTGAAGAATTGAAACGATCAATCAAACGTTTGAATAATCCTGTTAATTAATAAAATTTGAAAATATATGAAAGCAATATTTATATCGTACAATCAGGCTTTGTCCGAAAGAATAGCAAATATGCTTGATGATAACGACGTGCGCGGGTTTACAAGGTGGGCGCTCACCGAAGGTCGCGGAAGCGTTGATGGCGAACCTCATTACGGCACTCACGCATGGCCATCGATGAACTCATCAATACTTGCGATTGTTGAAGATGAAAAAGTAGGAAAAATTTTGAACGACTTGCGCAGCCTTGATGAAGTAACACAAATGCAAGGCTCGCGTGCATTTGTGTGGAACATAGAACAGGTATGTTAGTCTTAATACGGTGCGAAACATAACTTGCCCAAATCGTTAAACGGAATTATATAAACAGGTTATGTTATAAATTTATCGTGTAATTATTGACAAGATTGATAATGCATGTTTTGCAGGAACGGGAGCGTCTGAAAAGGCGCTCTTTTTTTATATGCAGTGCAAAACAGGCAAAAAATGATACTATATTTCGCACGGTTTGATTTTGATAATATTCGAAACAATCGGCAGTTTGAAAGGCTTGGCTTTCAAGTCTCATTACAGTATCTAACAAAACCGTACTGCGTACAGTATATAGTTGCTCTTTAAAAAGTATATTTTTCAGAGATAAAAGATAATAAAGATATTTTTTTCTGTTAATTTGTGTCAAGACAAATTAACCAACTGAAGCATAAGCGAAGCTCGCGAACACCAAATAAAAAATAAAACAGCGTAAGCAAAAAATCAAAAGCAGTTTTTTCCTGTTACTTTTGCCTTGACGCAAATTAACCAAAAGGTCAAGAGCAGCCGACGCTATACGGTAGCTCCGATTTACGGCTGTGACTTGTGGGAACGCCGCCTGTTCAACGTGCTATTAATTTTTCTGCATGTTGATATGTTGAAAAATATACCTGCATGCAAGAACAAAAGTTGATTGGCAAATAAAAACGGCATAGACTTCGCAGGCGGGGAACCCGTTCGGCGCAGACGGCGTTAAAACGGAATTCCGTCAAGCGAAGCGAGACATTAATTCCGTTAGCCGTCGAGCCGTTAGCGGGTCGCCGAGAAGGCTCGTCTTGATTTTTTGCTTCTTTTGTATCAAGACAAAAGAAGAGAAACTAAGATTTTATTTGCAAAGTTTTATTTCTGTATTGATTAAAACCCTGCAATTTTTCCCTCTGATTTTCATTTTTAATTATTTATTAATAAACATTTTATGACCTTTTTAAGGAGCAACTATATATATTATAGATAAGCCTGCTGTTTTCAGCAAAAATACTAAAAACAAAAGAGGCTGCCTTTGAGACAGCCTCTTTTAATTTTGCTTAATAAGATTTAGCTTATTCCCAATTCTTTTTTTACCGCAGGCAAAATATTTGTGCTTTGCGCTTCGTCAAAATAATGAACTGCTGTAGATTCAAACACATAAATATATCCGCCGGTTTTGGCGACCTTGCTTATTGCATCGCCTGCCCTCTTCAATACCGGCGCAATCAGTTCTTCCTGTTTTCGTGAATACGATTCCTCTGCCGATGCTTGCTGTTCCTGATAACGTTTTTGGATGCCTACAATCTCCTGTGATTTTACCTCTTTCTTTTCAGCCGACCATGATTCGTTGTCTTTTTGAAATTCCTCAAGTTTTCTGTTATATTCAACCTGAATTTCTTCAATTGTTGACATTAATTCTTTGCTGTATGCATCCAGCTTTTCCTGCGCCGTCTTAAAATCAGGCATAGACTGAATAAGTTCGGTGCGGTTTATATGCGCAAATTTTTGTTGTGCAAACGTATTGTTTCCAAGCATTGCAAACGCAATGACAAATACTACTTTCAGTAAATTTTTCATACTATAATTTATTTTAATTTTTTTATTTAAGAGTACAAAAGTAATAATTTTATTGTTTATACCCTAATTTTTCAAGAATTTTATCACTTACATCATATCGCGAATTTACATAAATCATAGATGCATTGTTTGCCAAATCAAAAATCGTAGCATATCCGCCATCGTCGGCAAAATTTTTTATTGCATTAAAAATTCGTTCCTGAATCGGTTTCATCAATTCTTCGCGTTTTTTTGTCAATTCGCCATCAGGTGCAAAATATTTTTGCTGCAGAGCTTTTACCGTTTTTTCCTTTGCAATAATTTCGTCTTCGCGTTTCTTCTTCATTGCATCCGTTAGCAGCGCTTTTTCGGCTTGATACGATTTATACATTTCGTCAACGTTCCTATAGCCGTCTTCAACTTCTTTCTGGTACTGCGCCGAAATTTTTTCCATTTGCTCCTGTGCCGACTTATAGTTTGGAATTTTTCCCAAAATATATTCCGTATCAACGCATGCGTATTTTTGAGCAAACGCCAGTGATGACAACATCATCAATCCTGCTGATATTAAAATAATCTTTTTCATAATTTTTTATACTTTATTATATTGTGTTTTTAAATATATCAATCAATTATCGTGCCAATAGAGAAATGGAATTTTCCTCCGCCTGCGCCGTCGTAATCTTTCACTTTGTCTAAACCGTAACCCCAGTCTACGCCGAGAATACCTACAATAGGCAAATACAGCCGCAATCCAATGCCTACCGAACGCTTCAGCGAGAATGGATTGAAGTCGCGAATGTTTGCCCACGAATTTCCCGCTTCAAAAAACGCAAGGGCATAAATGCTCGAGCTTGGTTCAAGTATTATGGGATAACGCATTTCTACTGTGAATTTGGAATAAATATTTGCAACGTTAACTCCTGATTCTATATCTATGGGCGAAAGCGAATTGTTTTCGTACCCGCGCAAGCCAACAACTTCCTGCCCGTAACGCGTATATCCGCTCATGCCGTCTCCGCCGAGAATATATCCTTCAAACGGAGAATATCCCCAATCCTTATTATAGTATCCCAAAACTCCGAATTTTGTTTTTGTATGCAAAACTAATTTCCTGTTGGAAGTCAATGATGTGTATGTTGCAAATCTGAACGTCCATTTGTGGTATTCAATCCATCTGTAGCGTTCGGCATCCGATATTGTCGAATAATCCTTATCGCTGCCGAGCAGCGAATAAGGCGGAGTGAACTGTATTCCTATCGAAAATTCGGAACCCTGACGCGGGTAAAACTGCTGGTCAATTGATATGCGCGAAAGGGTTAATCCCAAACTCAAATTGTTTGATGAACCGTTTGAGAATGTAAAATAACTTGACCAGTCGTGCAATGTATATCGCTGATACGACAAATCACCGCGCAGCATAAAATTATTGTCGGGCCATTTCAGCCGTTTCCCAAGTCCTACGGAAATTCCGAGAACGCTCATCCACTGGTCGGAATCGCCAAACCAGTACGAGGCGTTGGATTCGTGAGCAAAATATGCCGAGAATGAGAATGTATTCGGTTTTCTTTTTCCAAACCACGGATCCATAAAACTTAAACTGAATGTGTTATAATAAGATCCGTTTGACTGTCCTCGAAGCGATAGCGTTTGTCCTTCGCCGGATGGGACGGGACGCCAAGCGCCTTTTTTGAATATCCGCGACATCGCAAAATTGTTAAATGTTACGCCTACGGAGCCGACAAACATTCCGCTTCCCCAGCCTCCCGAAAGTTCGAGCTGGTCGTTAGAAACTTCTTCGAGGTTATATGAAAGGTCAACAGTAGAATTTGCCCTGTCGGGGTTGAAACTTACGCCTTCGGGCTTGTTGAATGCTTCGGGATTGAAATATCCCGACGTTGCCAGACGCCGTATGGATTCCATTATTGCCGTTTTGCTGTACAGCTCTCCGGGTTTTGTATAAAGCTCGCGGCGCACGACTTCTTCATCCGTTTTGTTGTTTCCGTTAATGGTTATTCTGTTGAATCGCGCCTGATCGTATTCTATCATTCGCATTTCCAAATCTATCGAGTCGCCGTCGATGTTTACTTCTACCGGGTCAAGGTAAAAAAACATGTAACCCATATCATTGTATTGAGTTGATACCGACAGGTCATCTTCAAACAGCATTTTGTTTAACGCCGATTTATCATACACATCTCCTTTTTTGAATCCGAGCGTTGCATTCAAATGTTCTTCGGGCAATACCGAATTTCCTACCCATGTTATGTCTCGTACAAAATACTGTTTTCCTTCTTCAATATTTATATCCACGCCGATAAATTTACTGTCGAGAGCATACATTGTGTCGGAAACAATTTTTGCATCGCGATAACCTCTTTTATTGTAGTATGTGATGATATTTTCCAAATCTTCGTCATATTTTTCCCTGATGTATTTGCCTGTACGAAAAAGACTTTTGCGTTTTGTTTTTTTCATTGCCTTTCGCAGTTTTCTATCGGATATATCGTCATTTCCATTAAAATTCAAGTTTTTGATTTTCACTTTTTGATTTTTGTTTATCATAAAAGTTAATGCCGCGGCGTTTTTCAATACGGTATCGGAACGCTGTATTACAGTAACATCAACATTTAGAAATCCTTTATCGGAAAAATATCTTTTTATCAAACGCTTTGAATTTTCCATCATAAATTCCGAAACTTCGGATCCTCTGCGAAGGTTGAGCTTTTCGTTCAAATCGGTTTTATTGCTTTTCGTTATTTTTGTTCCAGAAGCGCCTGTAAAATCCCATTTCGCCAAACGCGGATTTTCCATAAGATTTATATCCAGCCAGATTTTATCGTCTTCGATTTTTGTATATCTCAACTCTACTTTTGAAAAATAGCGGTTAAGCCACAATTTTTTTATCAGAAATGACAAATCTTCGCTTGGTACTGTAATTGTATCGCCTACGGCAAATCCCGATATTGAGAGAATTTGATTCGGATCGAGATATTGCAAGCCCGAGACAGTCAGTTCTTGTATTACGTACTGTTTCGGATTATTGTAATTTGCCTCTATCGAATTTACGGCATCTTGTCCAAGCAAAATGTTGCCTGAAAAAAGCAGAATAGCGAGTAATTTTAGATTTAACAATTTTTTCATTTTATTAATATAATATATATCTGTATTTTATTCATATTTTTCAATTTGTTCGCTTGTTTTGCCGAATCTTCTTTCGCGCTGCTGATAATCATAAAGAGCATCGAACAGGTGTTGCTTGCGAAAATCAGGCCAGAATGTTTCGGTAAAGTAAAATTCACTGTAAGCTGCCTGCCACAGCAGAAAATTACTTATGCGCTGCTCTCCGCTTGTGCGAATTATCAGTTCGGGGTCGGGCATATTTTTTGTGTAAAGCTTTGATGAAATCAGCATTTCGTTTATCTCGTCCATGTTCATATTTTTATTGATAACATCTTGTACACAGCATTTTACACATTCAATAATTTCTTCGCGCGAGCCGTAATTAAGAGCAAGCGTTAATGTCAAGCCTGTATTTTCGGCTGTAAATATAACTGCTTTTTTCAACTTTTCCTGAACTTTGCCGTTCATTTTTGAAATATTTCCTATTGTTTTCAGCCGTACATTGTTTTCATGTAAAGCCGGAAGCTCTTTTTCTATTGCAGAAACAAGCATATTCATCAATTCGTCGATTTCGTCTTTCGGACGACTCCAGTTTTCTGTTGAAAAAGCAAAAAGAGTTAAGAATTTGATTCCTGATTCGCCTGCGCCTTCAACGACAGACCGCACGGAATGTAATGCATGGCGGTGTCCAAAAATTCTTTTCAATCCTTGCTGCTTTGCCCAGCGCCCGTTGCCGTCCATTATAACGGCAACATGTCCGGGAATATTATTTTTGTCGAGTCTGTGCATTATTTTCAGTATAATTCCTTGTTAAATCCTTTGTATTGGCGCGCTTTTGTATTTTTATTTGTTCTGTATGCTGCACATGGCGAACTGTCAACAAATCTGTAACTCACAGTAAATAATACTGTTGAAACCCAGTCTTTGTTAAATATATTAAATGAATTCCTGTCGCTTCTGTTTATATAATAATCCATTTTGTCGGTATTTGTTTTATGAAATACATATTCAACGCCTATTGTCCATCGATTTACAGGAGAATATTTAAATCCGAAACCCATTGGCACAACAATGCTTGATGCCGTTTTAACCGTATCGTACAGCATTGGATAGGATGCCGATGCATTACGCATGTAAGGTTCGTTATTAATCTTATTTTTATCAAAATACGAATAGCCTGCCCCGATTATCAAAAATGGAGTAAAAATCTGTTCGCGCTTAGGGTCAACCGATGAAAAAGGGAAAAAATTAAATTCTGCGAGAGCGCTAATATTATAGAAATTGCGTTTAAAAGCCATATTTACTCCTTCCGGAAATCCCTGCAATCCGCCTTCATACTTGCGCGAGTCGCCCTTAACAAATCCTAATGAAGCCTGAACTCTGACATTTATGTATTTTGTGAAATTATATCTGTACAGCAAGCCGCCTGTCGGACTAATCATATACGGAACAAAGCTTTCGTTGAAATCGCCTGTATAATATGAAATTCCTGCGGCTACGCCTATTTCGCTTTTATGAACCGGAGTAAGCAAACCGTTGCTTTCCTGCGACATCAGAGGTACGCAAAGCATCGACAATATTACGGATACATTTATTTTTATTACTGCTGTCAATTTTTGAAACTTCATGTAAACTGTTAAATCAAGTTGCAAAGGTAATATTTATTTTATGTTCTGTATCTATTGGAGTGTTGATAAACGTTAATATCATTACGAATATCATATCCCCACATTAATTTATTTCTAAGCGTTTTGTAAAAATTTACACTTTCGGGCTTGATGATGCTTATTTTATATTTTGATTTTTTCACTGTAAATTCCATTCCCGACTCTACTTCAAACATTTCATTATCGGCAGTCAGCATTGCTTTTTCTCCGCGTGTTTGCAGTTTTATTTTTATTTCGGTATCGTCTGATATTACAAACGGACGTATTGCCAGATTGTGAGGCGCGATAGGCGATATGACGAAGTTCGATGCTGTCGGCACAATTATTGGTCCTCCAACGCTCATCGAATATGCTGTTGAACCTGTAGGCGTTGCTATTATCAATCCATCCGACCAGTACTGCGACAGGCGTTCGCCGTTGATTTCAACGGTTGTTGAAATAAGCGAAGGCATTGTTCGCTGCAAGGTTATTTCGTTGAGAGCGCATGTCGAAATGTTTTTTTTGTCATGTTCCATAACGTGTATCAGAGAACGGTGTTCTATTGCATACTTTCCATTAAGGATTTCATTCAGAACAACCTGAAATTCATCAACCGAAACATTTGCTAAAAATCCTAACGAGCCTGTATTTACGCCGATTATCGGAACATTGTTTTTCCGTATGAAGCGCGTTGATTCTAAAAAAGTTCCATCTCCTCCGAGACTTACAAGAAAAGAAAAATCGACTGTCGGATAATTTTCTTCCGAAAAAGTGGAACCGTCGCAAAAACAGGATATGTTTTTTGCTAAAAATTCTGCAAGCTCATCATAAATGAAAAGCTCGCAATCATTAGCTTTCAGCATGTTTAGTATCGACAAATAATTGTCGACTGATTTATGTATGTTTCTTCCGTAAACAGCTATTTTCATAAATTTAAAATTTTCTGCAAGTTATATTTTTTTTGTTACAAAATGCATTTATTTCCGGAATAAATACTAACTTTGTGAATAAAATACACAATTTAACATAATGGCAAAATTAAGCGTCAATATAAATAAGATAGCAACACTGAGAAATGCACGCGGAGGAAACATTCCCGACGTACTGCAAGCTGCCGTAGACTGTCAACGGTTTGGAGCGCAGGGCATAACCGTGCATCCGCGTCCCGACGAGCGTCATATAAGATATGCGGATGTGAAGGATTTGAAGCCTTTAATAGTAACAGAATTTAACATCGAAGGAAATCCTGTTCCGAAATTTATTGAGTTGGTACTTGAAACGCAGCCTGCCCAAGTCACATTAGTGCCTGATGCTCATTATCAAATTACTTCAAATGCAGGTTGGAATATGCGAAAGCACAAGGATTTTTTAAAAAAAACCGTTGCTGTTTTTAAACAGCACGGAATACGGACATCTGTTTTTGTTGACACAGATTTGATAAATATATGTTATGCCGCCGAAACAGAAACTGACCGCATTGAATTATATACCGAACCTTATGCAACAGGTTTTGCAGCAAATAAAAATGAAGCTATAAAACCATTTGTTATTGCTGCAGAAAAAGCTGCGGAACTTGGCTTGGGAGTGAATGCAGGACATGATTTGAACCTTGTAAATCTGAATTTTTTCTGCTCCAATATTCCTAATCTTCTTGAAGTTTCAATCGGGCATGCAATAATAAGCGATGCCATTTATTTAGGACTCGAAAATACAATACAGCTTTATCTGAAACAATTAAAATGAAATAAATATATGCATTAAATTTATAATTTTATATATTAATATTAAAGCATTAAAAGTCATTACCAACAGTCTTTCCTTTTCAATAAAATCATATTGGGCAAGTTTAAAATTTATAAGCATGCTTATTTTTAAAAAATATTTTTGTCTGATAACATAAAGTATAAGACAAAAAAATCAGGAAATGTGCCAGTTTTCATTTCCAAAATCCCAAAATTTACCTCACTTTACCAAATATCATTACATCAATCAATTAAACAAACAACTGTCGATAACTTTTCCCGCCATTTACTTGCACATTCCCGAAATTTACCGTATCTTTGCATTAAATTTGCAAGAGATAAGTACGATGAAAGTACCCACATTTAAGACAAAATGCACGGTC
>JAIRZQ010000091.1 GCA_031267135.1 Prevotellaceae bacterium | reverse complement strand
ATTATTTAATTTCATCATCAGTAAATTTAGCGATATTTCAATCATAAAAGTCGCTTTACTGTAACATTTCGTTTTTCGCTTGAATCGCGCCAAATAATGTCTTATCCTGCTGTTATAACCTTCTATGGTAAATGTTTCCGCTTTCGTTTGCACATGTTTTTCGGGAGGAATAAACTCCGAATAACTTCTCCAGTGATCGGATGTGAAACGACAGACATTCAGACCTTTTATGTTTTCACACATCTTCAATCCGGTTTTTGTCGAGCGGTCTCCACAGACAAAAGAGAGATACCGCTTTCCATATCTATCAACAGCAATCCATATCCAGCAGTAGTTTTTTTTCGGCCCACGTAAGTATGCATCTCGTCTAGTTCCACGACGGCGATGCTCTCGTTCCTGTCGGGCAGTTCCAGATGTCCTTTCCAGTGTTTTACCCATTGATAGACCGTCCCGTAACTTATATGTAGAAACCTGCCTATCGCCCGGAATCCAAGACCTTCCAAATACAACTCAAGGGCTTGACGCTTTACTGCACTTGTTTGCACGTCAGACTTCCTTGCCACCGTGTAATGATAGTTGCAATCCTTGCATTTATACCTTTGATGACCGTTTATTATGCCATCTTTGCAGTGATTTATACTGCCACATCTCGAACAATTCATGACTTTTTGCTGTAAAGATAATGAATCTATATCGAATTAACAATACCAAATTTTTATTCACCAAAAGAAATTTTTTCCTATATGCGCAAAACAAAAAAATTGCATTCACTTGTTGAAACTACGGTAAACTTATTTATCAACAAAATTTTGTTCATATTATTTTTTTATTAAATATGTATAAAATCATACCTTTGCAAAAAAAACGACAAATGCATCCTACAAATCAAATAAAGTTTTTTTCAGGCAGGGCAACACGCTATCTGGCTGAAATTATAGCAAAAAGTTTTGGTTCAGAACTTGGCAAGTCAAGCGTTACAGAGTTTAGCGATGGTGAATTTCAGCCATCTTTTGATGAATCGGTACGTGGATCCACCGTGTTTATTCTTCAATCGACTTTTGCGCCGGCTGATAATTTATTCGAACTGCTTTTGATGATAGACGCTGCGCGTCGTGCATCGGCTTATAAAATTGTTGCGGTGATTCCATACTTCGGTTGGGCGCGTCAAGATAGAAAAGACAAGCCGCGCGTTTCGATAGGCGCAAAATTAGTTGCAAATCTGCTTTGTGCAGCGCATGTTGACCGGGTATTGACAATGGATTTGCATGCCGATCAGATTCAGGGATTTTTTGATATTCCCGTTGACCATATTTATTCAAGTAAACTGTTTTTGCCGTATATAAGAAATCTCGAACTCGAAAATTTATCAATAGCAGCGCCTGATATGGGCGGTGCAAAACGTGCAAATGCGTATTCCAAAATATTGAAATCGCCAATGATAATTTGCCACAAGTCGCGCGAAAAAGCCAATGAAGTTGCTTCGATGACAGCAATAGGCGAAGTCGAAGGACGTAATATTGTAGTTCTCGATGATATGATTGACACGGCAGGAACAATAACAAAAGTTGCAGACATGATGATGGACAAAGGCGCACTGAGCGTACGGGCATTTGCGGCGCATCCTGTTCTTTCGGGACCTGCATACGGGCGAATAGCAAAATCGAAACTTAAAGAAGTCATTGTTACAGATACAATACCGTTGCGGCAAGATGCAGATACAAGCAAGTTCAAAGTGCTGTCGACAGCCGATATGTTTGCTGATATTATTAAAAAAATTTACAACTGCGATGCAATAAGTTCAACTTATGAAATGTGATTGTGATTATTTTGAGGATATTAATCGAATCTTCCGGACTGAATTAATATTTATTAAATTTTCCAATACGTTTTAATCCGGGATATTCAGTAAACAGAGAAAAAACTGTCGGATAAAAAAGTTTCGGCAGTTTTGTATTTAATTTTCACTATTGCAAATACTGAGTGGATTACATTTAAGTCAAAATAACGGAAAAATTGCTTCTGATCTTTTACTCATGCTGTGTGTGTTATTGGTGTTCGCGATATTTGCTTTCGTTTCGTCAGATTAATTTTTGCATCAAGACAAAAATAACAAATATAAGCATCTTTATAATAAATTTATTCGCAGAAAACGGATAATTAAAAAAAATCATGTAAATTTGTGCGCTTGAAATTTAAATTCTTAAATTAAAAACAAAAAAAACAATTTATGACTAATGTTTTTACATCTTCTATTGGAAAAAAACTGATAATGAGTATTACCGGCACGTGCATGGTTTTGTTTCTGCTGTTTCACATGTCGATGAACATTGTGGCAATAATCAAACCTGCGTGGTACGACAGCATTTGCGCTTTTTTAGGCGTAAACTGGTACGCTATTATCGGTACGCTTGTTTTGGCAGGAGGATTCGGCCTGCATATTCTTTTTGCGTTGATTCTGACGCTTTCAAATCGAAAAGCGCGCGGAAGCAACCGTTATTTGACAACAACAGTTCCCGGACAAGTATCATGGGCTTCACAAAACATGTTTGTGTTGGGGCTTATAGTCGCTTTGGGATTGCTGTTGCATTTTTCACAATTCTGGTATAAAATGCAATTTGCCGAATTGATGGGAAATCACGAAGTAATGCTTGGCGAAAAATTAGTTTCGCCAACTTCAGGTTCTGCATTTATTGCTTATTATTTCAGTAACATTATTTTTGTTATTGCTTATCTTGTGTGGCTTGGAGTATTATGGCTGCATATATCTCACGGCTTTTGGAGCGCTTTGCAAACAACAGGCTGGAACAACGAAATATGGTTGCCGCGTTTGAAATTTACGGCAAAAATATTTGCAACTGTAATTTGCCTTGGCTTTGCTGCTGTAGTAATCGCTTTTTATGTTAAAAGCATATTGGGCTGTTGCTGATTAAAATATTAAAGAAACAATAAAATAAAGTATTTATGTCTGAAAAATTAATTTCAAAAATACCGGAAGGACCATTGGCGGAAAAATGGACGCGACACAAAGCGGCGATTAAGGTTGTCAGTCCAGCCAATAAACGAAAGTTAGATATAATTGTAGTAGGAACAGGATTAGGCGGCGCTTCGGCGGCAGCTACGCTTGGAGAACTCGGATACAATGTAAAGATATTTTGTATTTCCGACAGCCCGAGGCGAGCTCACTCAATAGCAGCGCAGGGCGGTATAAATGCCGCAAAAAATTATCAAAACGACAACGATTCTGTTTGGCGACTGTTTTATGATACGATTAAAGGCGGCGACTATCGCTCACGCGAAGCAAACGTACATCGTCTGGCAGAAGTAAGCAATGGGATTATCGACCAGTGCGTAGCTCAAGGCGTTCCTTTTGCCCGCGATTACGGAGGACTTTTAGATAATCGTTCGTTTGGAGGCGCGCAGGTCAGCCGTACATTTTATGCACGCGGACAAACAGGGCAGCAGCTTTTGCTCGGCGCTTACGCTTCGCTCAACCGTCAAATTGCAAAAGGAAGCGTTAAATCATTCCCTCGCCACGAAATGCTTGATATCGTTATAGTAAACGGCAAGGCTCGCGGAATTATTGCCCGTAATCTGGTTACAGGCGAAATAGAACGCTACGGAGCGCATGCTGTTGTTCTTGCAACAGGCGGTTACGGAAATGTTTATTTTCTTTCAACCAATGCAATGAACAGTAATGGATCTGCGGCAATTCAATGCTATCGAAAGGGAGCGTTTTTCGGAAACCCTTGTTTCGCACAAATTCATCCTACATGTATTCCTAAGCATGGCGACCAGCAGTCAAAACTTACGTTAATGTCGGAATCGTTGCGTAACGATGGACGCATTTGGGTTCCCAAAAAACTGGAAGATGTAAAGCGTTTGCGAGAGGGAAAACTTAAAGCATCCCATATTCCCGAATCCGAACGCGATTACTATCTCGAACGGCGCTATCCTGCTTTTGGAAATCTTGTTCCCCGCGATGTGGCTTCACGCGCTGCAAAAGAACGCTGTGATGCAGGTTATGGTGTAAATAATACCGGACTGGCAGTGTTTTTGGATTTTTCGTCGGCAATACAGCGACTTGGAAAAAAAGTAATAGAACAGCGCTATGGAAATCTTTTCCAAATGTACGAAAAAATCACGGATGTTAATCCCTACGAAGAGCCAATGATGATTTATCCTGCAATACACTACACGATGGGTGGCATTTGGGTTGATTACAACCTGATGACCACAATTCCCGGACTGTATGCAATAGGAGAGGCAAATTTCAGCGACCATGGCGGAAACCGGCTTGGAGCTTCGGCTTTGATGCAGGGACTGGCAGATGGTTATTTTATTCTTCCTTATACCATAGGAGATTACCTGTCGGGAGATATTCAAACGCCAAAAATTGATGTCAGTTTGCCGGAATTTGGAGAAGCGGAAAAATCTGTTCTTGACAAAATAGATAAACTGCTTAACATCAAAGGAAAGCGTACTGTTGACAGTATTCACAAAGAACTGGGGAATATAATGTGGGAGCATGTAGGAATGGCGCGTAATGCCGCAGGATTGAAAATTGCTATTGAAGAAATAGAAAAGCTTAAAGATGAGTTTTGGAAAAACGTTTATGTTCCGGGAACAGCGGATGAATTTAATCAAGAACTGGAAAAAGCCTTGCGTTTGGCAGACAATTTTGAAATTGCACGCTTAATTACTCTCGATGCTCAAAACAGATTCGAATCGTGCGGAGGACATCTTCGCGAAGAAATGCAAACCGAAGAAGGCGAAGCAAAACGCGATGACGAAAAATTCATGTACGTTTCGGCTTGGGAATACAAAGACGAAAATACATTGCCCGAATTGCACAAAGAACCGTTGAAATACGAATTTGTAAAAGTTGCAACAAGAAATTATAAGGATTAAAAATCATTACAAAAAAAGAAGTTTATAATCATGAAATTCAAAATTAAAATATGGCGGCAAAAGAACGCCAAAGCCAAAGGAAAGTTCGTTACATACGATATTGACAATATTTCATCGGATACATCTTTCCTCGAAATGCTGGATATACTCAACGATAAACTGATAAGCGAAGGACAGGAACCCGTTGCTTTCGACCACGATTGCCGCGAAGGAATTTGCGGAATGTGTTCGCTTTATATCAACGGCGAAGCACACGGTCCCGACACCGAAGTTACGACCTGCCAGTTGCACATGCGAAAATTTAAAGATGGAGAGACAATAACCGTTGAACCGTGGCGTTCGGCAGGATTTCCTGTGATAAAAGATCTGGTTGTAAATCGCGGCGCTTTCGATAAAATACTTCAGGCAGGCGGATTTATTTCGGTAAACGCAGGCGGAGCTCAAGATGCAAACGTCATTCCAATATCGAAGAAAGATGCAGATGAATCGATGGACGCAGCCGCTTGCGTTGGCTGCGGAGCTTGTGTTGCAACATGTAAAAACGGTTCGGCAATGCTGTTTGTTGCTGCACGCGTATCAAGCTTAGCGAAACTTCCTCAGGGAAAACTCGAAGGTGCAACACGCGCAAAAGCAATGGTTGCCAAGATGGACGAACTCGGATTTGGAGCGTGTACCAATACGGGCGCATGCCAAGCCGAATGTCCCAAGTCAATTTCGATAAGCCACATAGCGCGACTGAACAGAGAATTTTTAACAGCAAAGCTACGCGATTGATTTTAAAAATTTATACAAAAACAGAAAACCGCCGAATTTTGGCGGTTTTCTGTTTTAAACAGTTTTCCTTTATGAGTAAGTTTATAATGAAAAATGTCGCCGTTAGTTTACAAAAACATATTAGGCTTTATTTTCGGTATTGTTAATTTAATATTATTACTGTCCGCTAAAACTTTTTTGAGGGCACAAAATCAGGGCTGATTTCTATCTTTTAGAAATCAGCCCTTTTTTGGTTAATTTTGCGTTATCGAGCTAAAAAAATAAACCAAT
>JAIRZQ010000090.1 GCA_031267135.1 Prevotellaceae bacterium | reverse complement strand
ATTGGTTTATTTTTTTAGCTCGATAACGCAAAATTAACCAAAAAAGGGCTGATTTCTATCTTTTAGAAATCAGCCCTGATTTTGTGCACTCAAAAAAGTTTTAGCGGACAGTAATAATTTTTTTATACCGGCAATATAAAAGCGTACACGCTGAGCCCGTTCAGATACGGATTACAGGTTTACTGTCAATATTACGCTTAATCACTTGTTCCCGACAAGGTAAGTGCTTTAAAAATTTCTGTCGTCTGCTTACAAAAAAATCAATAATAAAACATTAATAAAGCTTACAATGCCGAAGCCTATTGCCAACGGACTGCGAATAGCTTTTGCGCCTAAAACCGCAGCATATACGAATTTCACAATATTATTGCTGAAAGTGGCAATAAATGTAGCCAAAATTATTAATGCGCCCGATGTTATATAATCGCCCTGAAACAAATTGGTAATAAATGGCGTAATGTCCGTAATTCCTACAGCAAACGACAATGTTTTCAGTCCCTGTGCGCCAAATTCCTGAATTGTATAATGAATTATCAGCGTAAACAGCACAAACAGTGCGGCAAAAATCAATGCAACTTTGAACTCCAGCGGATTTCTGTCGTCTTTTATGCTTTCAAGCTGTTTCAACTGTTCCGCTGTTGGTGGCTTATGATTATATATTAACAGTCCTGTTGTTGTTGTAACTGCTGTCATTATCAAGAAATAATACCACGAAAGGCTAAACAGCGAAATGTTGAAGATAAGTAATAATATTGCTATGCGAATAAACATCATTCCTATAGATGTTATAATAGCACCGCTGTAATGATAACGGAAACCGTCGGGAGATTTTTTGCTTTTGCGCGACAGTACGACTGTTGTTGCGGTGCTGCTGTAAAGCCCTCCGAGAATGCCCGAAACCAGTAATCCGGAATTATGGAATACAAATTTTTGCAGCAGGTAACTTGCATACGACATTCCCGAAATAATGACTGTAGCAAGCCATACGCTACGGGGCGTAAGGTTTATTCCTTCGTATATCTGTTCGTCGGGAAGTACAGGCAACACAATGCCTGCAATGACTATAAATTTTGCAAGAGTTAGAAATTCGTCGTTATTCATTCTGCCTGCAACCGAAATAAATGTTTCTTTCATTTCGGTAAGCAGCAATACAACAACCAGCACCAGCAAACTGAATTCTACGGGCTGTGTCATTATCAGAGCAGGAATACAGTACGTGATACAGGCAATAACAATAGTTGTAAGCCCGTACCTGCGCAGGTGGTACAGTTTGTAATAATAGTTAAATCCCAGCAATATCAGCAATCCTGCGCCGCCGCAACCCCAAAAGATTTTTGTTTCCGGGCTGATGATATAAAGTATATAGCCCAGTATTCCGATAAGCGTAAATGTACGGTCGGAACCGAAAAAAGGTTCGTTTTCATCGCTTTTCAATTGAAGTTTGCGTTGAGATAATCCAATTATCAGTGAAAATATTACAACTAAAAACAGTTGTATATAATTGTCGGGAATATGTAAAAAATGTTCCATTATAAAATCAATTAATATTAAAACAGTCCGTCGGGAATATAGTTAAGCCAGCGCAGTACGGTTTCGCCCCAAATAAATATCATAATCCATGAAATAATCATCATGGTAATGTCGAATTTGAAAGTATCCGCCCAACTGTACTGGTCGGTTGTGTAAAGCAAAGCGGCAGGCTTGCTGTTGAATGGCAGTACATATACATGCTCAATAAGCAGCGCAACAGGAAATGCCAGACTCATTACGGGATAGCCGAATTTTTGCGCTACGCCTATTGATATTGGAATAAAAATCAGCGCTCTCATCGTTTTCGACTGGAACAGTATTGCGCTGAAAAGCATTGCTCCGGTAAGCATAAGATATAATACCCAAAACGGCGTATCATTTGAAATGCCCAGCGAATCGAATGCCGAATCTACCATCGTTCCTGCAAGATTTGTGGCGTCAAGTCCTGCTCCGAGCGTATAGGCGCCTGCCGAAAAAATCATCAGGTGCCAGGGAATATCAACATCATTCCACTTTACAATGCCTATCCTGAACGGAACAAGCGCAACGACAGCGCCTGCAAAAGCAACGGCGGTTTCGCTTACATTGTGTATATATCCTTTGGTAGCCCACATAAACAGTACGCCGACAAAAATAGCGATTGACTTGTATTCATCCTGTTTCATGCGTCCCATTTTTTGCAGCTCTTCGCGCAATCGCTGCATTCCGCCCGTTATTTGAGGTTTTCTTTCTTCCTTTTTCAGCGGAAACATGATTTTTGTGCCTACTATCCAGCCGGTAATAATTATTAGCAAACACAGAGGAAAAGCCGCTGCAAACCATTCCTGATAACCTAATGTGGCGCCTGCTCCGACAATAAGCGATACTGCCAGCAGATTTGCTCCCGAACCTGTCATAAAACCGCTTGCGCCTATGTTTATTTGAAAAAGGTTTTGCAGTACAATATTACGCCCGAAGTTATTTCTGTTGTTGCCGCCTGTAGCTCCGTATATTGCTGCAATTACCATAAAAACAGGAAGCAAAATTGCCGCTTTGGCTGTTGTGGCGGAAATAAATGCAGACAGTACTATATTTATCACGATAAAACTGATAAATATCCGGGTTGCATTCTTTCCGAAATGAACAACAAACCACAGTGCAAAATGTGAACAACGATTCAGTATCCGATATTTCAAGTATTAATCCTGGCAAACCATTAAATTTATAGGGTCCGCGACTTACGGGAATGTCTGTTGCATACCATGCCACATAATCACGCCCGCGAAACCGGCATGTAGCCTTTTTGCAAGTATGCGATAATATCTTTTTCGTTTCGTCGTGTATATTCCATTTCGGATTTTCTAATTTTTCAGTGTACTTAAACATCTCGGTTGTCATCCTCGAATAATCTGCAAATGTTATGTTGTTTTTAACATAATCGGTATATATAATGTACCTGCTTGCAGTTTTTTTGTATGGAGTTGGTACTGCCCCATATCCAATACGCAAAGAATCAACAATTTTATTATGATAACTGTAAAACTTGCTAATGTTTTTACCTATTTCCAAATTCATTGTATCTGTTTCTTCTCTCGACCCTGAATATCGCGGTATCGTATTTTTATGTTTATACTGACACAACATAAACATTGTATCAATAATTTGAGCATTCATGCTGTTGTACATAAAAATAAAAGCGAGTATAATTATTGTTTTTTTCATAATTATTTTATTAAAAAGGCGTCTAAAAAACCATTAAACTAAACTTAATAGTACATTTTATTTTCACAATGATTTACTACATATCTGAATGATTTTATAGACGCCTTAATTAAAATTCAAACCAAATCAATTAGCATGATGCATCAATCGCATCTTGTATTGCAAAATACGTCTTAAGAGAAATTGCTTTTCCATAATCTACACAGTCTATATATAGCAATACAATACTCCAATTGCAGATGCTGTAGAGGCTACTCCACACAATAACACCAGTCCGCATACCCATGCGGCGATTTTTCTTTTTATACTTTCCATATTTGTAAAATTTAAATTTATTAATATTTTTTGTCAGTAGAAATTTTTCATTTGCTAAAAATGATTGGTTTTTGGAGTTTGTTTTTTTACATTTGCCTGCCCTGCGGCAAGCTGGTAAATAATCGGTTTTACAGTACATAAAACCGATTAATTTCATATTTAAAGAAAATATTTTGTCCGTAAATTTTCGTGAATTTATTTTTAAAAGAGATGTGTTTTTATTCAATAGTTTATGGTATGTAAGCACATTACAAGGGTTTTGGGCAGGCTGTAAAAAACGCACAAAAACTTCATATAGCCACAAAAACTGCAGCCTGCAGCAAAGCGTTTTTATCAAATTATTTAAATCATTTTTCATGTTTACAATAATTTTCAGCTGCAAATGTAGCAAAAAGAATACAATGTGCAATTTTTTTTATAAAAAATCAGTTATGCAGATTCAAGTATTCAATGCAACTTTTTGTAAAACCTTTCAATCGGCGTCTCAAAATTAAGCAATTTTCTCGGACGCTTGTTAATTTTGATTTGAAAAGATTTAATATCAAGGTCATT
>JAIRZQ010000087.1 GCA_031267135.1 Prevotellaceae bacterium | reverse complement strand
AATAAAGCATGAAAATAAAACTTTTTTTAGCTTTTACACTAAGCATTTTCTTATGTGATATGTGTTATTCTCAGAACTCAATAACAATATCAGGACGGGTTACAGACTTCGATGGAACCGCCATTGACAGTAGCATTGTCGAAATATTACATGCTGATTTTACATCGGCATACGAAACTTATACCGATAAAGACGGCTACTATTCTATCAATAATGTGAAAAAAGGAAAATACCTGGCAATTTATGCCATGCGCCCCAAAGAATATCCGCGAGCCAATGCTGTTCCCGACGATGAAATGCGGCTGGAATTTTGGGCGTGGAATGTAATTGCCGATACGGATTTGGTAATTAATCCCCGTTATCATCGTTTGGAGCTTTACGGGACAAATGTTTTTAGAGTGGAAGGCGGCTACAATAGCGCAATGATTTATGTGCGCCCAATGAGTGTGGGAAAGCTGCTTTCATATACAAAAGATATATATTTAAACAAATCAAAATCGGAACATGAGGCAGATATTTCGGTAGCGCCCGAACATTTCAAGGCAAAGGTTTTTATGGATGAACAGGAACTTCCGATAAGTTCAATACAGCCCGTAGAAGAATATGAAGGAAGCGATAAATTATCGATGACAGGATACTTAATTCAGGCAGACTTGCCGCAACGCAAACCTGAAAAGCAGTATTGCGTGTTTAGAATCGAAGCGGAAAATACCGAATATGGCGAAAAAGGCGAAAATTTATATTTTTACGAATTGAAAAATTACGAATAATAAAATTAATACTAATGAAAAATATTTTAGAAAAATACTATCTCGAAGTTGACGAAAAACAAATAGCGTCAAAAGTCGAAGAAGCAAAACAGTCGGCAAAAAACATTAATCCCGAAGACCTGAAACAATGTTTCAACAGCATCGATTTAACAACTCTGAATGCTACCGATACAGTATCGCAGGTAAAAAAAATGGCGGAAAAAGTCAGCAATTTTTCCGCAGTTTATCACAATTTGCCCAATGTTGCGGCAATATGCGTTTATCCGGCTCTTGTGAATACGGTACGCAAAAATCTTACCGACAAAAATGTGAATATTGCTTCCGTTACGGCGGGATTTCCTGCTTCGCAGACATTTGTAGATGTAAAAATCAAAGAAAGTCTTTTAGCAGTGGAAAACGGAGCGGATGAAATAGATATTGTAATATCTGTCGGTCGCTTTTTGGAAAAGGATTATGAATTTGTTTACAGCGAAATAGACCGGATAAAAAAAGCGGTTGGCGATGTGCATGTAAAAGTCATTCTCGAAACAGGAGCGCTTAATGACTTACGGTTGATAAGAATTGCATCGCTGCTTGCAATGGAAGCCGGTGCCGACTTTATAAAAACATCTACAGGGAAATTTTATGATGCTGCCACACCCGAAGCCGTATGCGTGATGTGTCAGGCAATTATTGATTATAAAGCGCAAAGCGGACGGAAGACAGGGATAAAGCCTTCGGGCGGAATTTCAACTGCCGGCGAAGCTCTTGTATATTACAGCATATTGAAATCAACGCTTGGCAAAGACTGGCTGAACAACAGACTGTTCAGAATAGGAGCAAGCCGTTTGGCTAACAGTTTGCTTAACGATATAGTCGGACTGGAAACAAATTATTTTTAAGCATATCAACCATGTGTGGAATTAGACGCTTTCATACAGAAGTAATCGTATGAAGATTTGCGTTAGTTATAAATTTTATGTAAATTTGTATCTTAAAAAAAACAAAAATATGAAAAGAAATATTATAACATTGGTTATCGCAATCATTTTGTCGATAAGTTACAGCCACACGCAGGCGTGTACAAATTTTTTAGTAACAAAAGGCGCATCTGCAACAGGTTCTACGTTTATTTCGTACAGCGCCGATTCTCACGTCTTATACGGCGAACTGTATTTTTGGGCGGCAGCAAAATATCCTGCAGGCTCGATGCTTAAAATTTATGAATGGGATACGAATAAATATCTCGGCGAAATTGCACAGGCTGCTGAAACTTATCGTGTGATAGGAAACATGAACGAGTATTCGGTTGCAATAGGCGAAACAACCTACGGAGGGCGGCACGAGCTTGCAGGCAGCGGAATTATTGATTACGGAAGTCTGATATACATTACTTTGCAGCGTTCGCGCAACGCTCGCGAAGCTATTAAAACCATTTGCGAGCTTTTGAATACTTACGGCTATGCATCCGAAGGAGAATCATTCTCGATAAGCGATCCGAATGAAGTTTGGATTCTCGAACTTATTGGCAAAGGCAAAGACGATAAAGGCGCCGTTTGGGTTGCTGTCCGTATTCCCGATGGATATGTTTCGGGGCATGCAAATCATCCGCGCATCACAACATTTCCTATAGAAAGTAAAAAAGTAGAAAATGCAATATCTTCAAAAAATATTGATAAAATATTTAATCCAGAAGTGGAATATGTTTATGCCGAAGATGTTATTTCGTTTGCACGCAAGGCAGGATATTTCACCGGAACAGATGCGGAATTCAGTTTTTCGGACATTTATGCGCCTCTTGATTTCAGCGCGGCTCGCGCCTGCGAAGCCCGCGTATGGTCGTTCTTCAAGCAGGTAAACAGTTCGATGTGGGAATACGAAGACTATGCGCTTGGTCATAATCTTAAACATCGCATGCCTCTTTATATTAAGCCCGACAAAAAACTGTCGTTTGAAGATATGAAAATTGCCATGCGCGACCATTACGAAGGCACAAAAATGGATATGACAACCGACATCGGAGCTGGACCGTTCAAGTCTCCCTATCGCTGGCGCCCCATGGAATTTGAATTTGAAGGCAAAAGTTATGTACACGAACGCGCAACGGCAACGCAGCAGACAGGTTTCTGGTTTATAGCCGAAGGACGCTCGTGGCTTCCAAATCCCGTAGGCGGAATCTTATGGTTTTCGGTTGACGATGCCGCAACATCATGCCTCTCTCCGATATACTGCGGAATGACAAGAGTCCCCGAAATATTTGCCGTAGGCAACGGCGATTTGCTTACATATTCCGACAAATCGGCATTCTGGCTGTTCAACAGGGTAACAAATTTTGTGTATTCGCGTTATGATGTGATTAGTAAGGATGTGTTGGATGTTCAAAAAAGATTTGAAAGCGAATCCGAAAAACTGATTGACGAGGTAGATAAAAAAGCAAGTGCGCTTTATTCCGAAAATCCCGACGGAGCCATAAACGTTATAACCGAATTTTCGTTGCAGCGCGCACAGGAAATGTTCGATACATGGAAAAAACTGGATGCCTACCTGCTCGTAAAGTATATTGATGGCAACATAAAAAAAGAAAGGGATGGAAAGTTTGAGCGTACCGAAGATAATTATCCCGTAAGTCCGGAACAGCCCAAATTACCCGAATTCTGGATTAAAAAGATAGTTGAGGATAACGGAAATATTTTGCAGATACCTCAAGATTAAGTTTTGTAATGATATAAAATCGAATAATAATAATACAAGCGCATCATTGTTTTATGCAATGATGCGCTTGTTTATTTTTTCGGTTCATCCCGACAGCACCGGTAATTTATGCAGAATTTCCGGTCGCAGTGTGATATGATTACTGTTCCATTGTTTCTTTTATAAGTGCGTATGAATGGGGAACTAATTTTTCCAGTCGCTGCAAAACTTCACCGCTTACGGTTTCCGGAGATAGCGGAACTGTTACCGTGCTTACATCTTCCGTTGCCTGACTGCGTCCGTATTTGAACTCATACGACAGCGAGCCGTCTTCGTTCAGTTTGTCGGCAGTCAAATCTGGAGATGGAGTGGAAACACAGGCATTAACTTTTCCCCTTATTGATTGCAGCGACAGCTGTTTACTGTTTCGCAGCGCTTCGTAACATTCCATGGCGGTGAAAAGCGCAGGGTCGATAAATTCAAAATCGTCGGCAATAATGTTCCTGTAAACATATTCTCCGTTTTTGGTGTAATTCCGCAGTTCGGAAACAACTTCATTAAGCGTGTTTAAAAGATAGGGATAATGCGTGCATCCGAGAATAATGCGCTTTAACGGAACCGTATTTCCGCTCATGCGGTATTTTTCGATTAACGATACCAAATGAAACCGTGCATAATTTTCAGAAGAATTCAACTGAACATTCAGCAGGCTGTCGCCTGACTGCTCGATAAACAAGGCTCTGTTTGCCGTATCAAAACCGTAAACGTCCATCAAGTGCGGTTTAATACTGTTTTCGTCGTGTCCGCATTTCGGACCTCTGTAACTGTCGCTTATTGATGTCAGGTTATGGTCGGTATAGTCCTTTTCGCCGTCAACCGATTCTGCGAAGCCTATGCCGGGCTGGTTTACCACTGTTATATTTCCCTTAAATCCCAGTTCGTCTTTTGTTCTCAAAATTGTTTTTTCATAAGCATTGGAAGCTATTGTTCCTGCTGTTGCAAGTACTCCTATTGCGCAGTCGGCATTTCGGTCGAGAGGTGACAGAGTTGCATTTACGCCCGCATTAATCACTCCGATAACATGAATACCCGTACCGCTTTTTTCAAGCAGCGCGGAAATGTCTCCCAAGCCGTAGGCTGTTGCCGTGTTGCATGCAACGACTATTATTTTCGATGACTTTTCCTTAAGCAGAAACAGTGCATCTTTTATTACAAGCTCGCGCAGATATTCGGTTTTATTCTCCTGCGAATAGTTTCCGTAAGGCATGTTTGCAATATCGCCGAGATAATCAAAATTTTCATTTGCAAAATCAGGGATTCCATCCGGCTGCATTTCACCTGTAATGTTGTTGTATTCATCGCAAACGATAAATTTTTCCAGAACAGTCAGTCCGCCCGTACCCGAATCGAAAATGCCTATCGACAGCGGCTTTCTTTCTTTGGGGTATTTGCTGAAATCGGTATAAAACCTTGAAGATGTATCATACAGAATTTTTGAAATAATCGGTATTTCATTTGAATTTTCCGTTTTTTTTGAATCGCATGATAACAACAGAAGCAATACTGTTGAAACGGCAACAGTTTTCATTCGGCTCTTTAATATACAAATCATATATCCTTATTTAATTGTTAATAAATTACAGGTTAAAAAGTAAAAAATATTCTGTTTTACACTGAACAAATCGTTTTTTCCGATACAGTCAAAACTATTATTAAGCAAAAGTAATATTGAATTTTTTATTAAGCAAATTTTCCCTTATTTTATAATAACATTATTAATGCATTCGGGATTTACTCCGAAGTCTTCGCGGTGTATGAAAAACAAAAGCAATGCCCGACATGTAATTACGCCGGGCAATGCAGAAAGTATGTTATCAGTATCAAATTTACTTTGTAATCTTATGAAGCCAGACTTCAAAAATCAGAGGCGTAAAAGGTTGAATTTCAGTTGTTGCAGTTGAAGTTTGCCCTGTGCTGCTGCTCGTTGAGCTGCTGCTGCCGTAATAGCTGTATCCATAGTCGGATATGAAAAATCCCAAGCCCGAATCGCCTGTTTTAAGCTGTTGTATTACCTTGTCGAAACCGTAAATAACTCCGTCCGTGCCTGTGTTGCCCACAGTAAACGACAGTGTATCGTAGCTTCTGCTTGAATCGTATATATTATGCTTTTTTGCCGTGTCGATAATGTTTGTGTCAAAAACGAAACCATCCAGAAAACGTCCTACATAAGTTACATAAGCCGTGCGTCCGGCAACAGCGCTTGCCGTATCCTTAACAACAGGCACAGGCTCGTTGTTTTCGTCTGTTGTCCAAACCGTATCGGGAGCTGTGTACGTGGTTTTGTAATACATTCCGTACATTATCGAGTCGGTTATTTCGGGATAATACGTATATTTATAATCCATTACCTGATCCAGCTCGTAATCCTGCGGGTTTTCGATAACTTCGCGCAAAGCGACATCAAGTATGTAGCTTACATAACCCGACTGTTGACTTTGCGAGGATGTCGTGTTTAGCAGTCGCGGCGGAGTGATGATACGGTACTTTGAGCCTGCTTTCATATTTGGGAATGCATCTGCCAGACATCTGTAGATATATGATTCGTCGAGGTAGCCGTAATTGGGAATGTAATGCGTGGTTTGCATGTTTACATCAAACAGTCCGTACTGTATTGCCTGATCTTTTTCTGTTACCAAAATTACTGTTTCGTCAAGAGTGCGCTGAGTCTGATCCCATTTCACCCAGTCTCCCGTTTTCGGCGTTGCGCCTGTTCCTTCGTCCAGCCTGATTATATAATAGCCCAAAGGTGTCGGATCTATCGAATCCAAATGCACAACAGTAATGTAAGATTGCAGCAGTCTGTCCTGAATTGCTTCTATCGATTCGCTTTCTTCCTTTGCGCACGATACCAGCAGAACTGATGTTAATATTGATAAACAAATTAGTTTTTTCATATTTTTATTTTTTTATTGATTTACAAAAGTATTAATTCTTTTTTATTTCGGAGATAATTATTTGAAAAATTAACGGCGAATTTGTAGGAACCGCTCCTGTCGTATTATTTCCGTAAGCCAGCTGCGAAGGAAAAAATATCAGCGCGTTTTCATGTTCGTACATCATTGTTAATCCAATATCCAGCCCCTTTATATAATGATTTCGTCCTGCAACGCCTTTTTCAATTCCTTTTCCGGTCATTCCCGCAAGACCGCATTTCAGCGCTACCGAATCGATGTTTGTTGTGAAAATATTCGCAGTATTAAAATAATTATTAATTCCCGGCGAGTTCAGAATGGCGCCGATATAATAAAAATACACCGAATCGCCCCGTTCGATTTTGTTGTTGGCATTACCGGCGTAGAGCGAAAGTTTGATAACGCCATCGGTCATTGCAGAATCCACAACATTCAATTGTCCTGTTGTATCGGAAATTGCATTGTTATAAAAAGTCGATATTAATCTGTCTTCGGTATTCAATACTGTTTCTTCGTTTGAACACGCGACAAACATTAATGCTGCAAAGATAAATGTCGGCAGTCTGTCAATTTTAAAGGAATGTATTTTCATTTTATTTTTTTATTGCACATCTAAAACTTTAATATCATAAACTAAAATAGAACGCGGAGGAATACTGTTTCCATCTCCCATAATGCCGTGAGCCAGGTGCGGCGGGAAAATCACAACATATCTCGATTGATTTTCCATAAGAACAAGCGCGCTGTGCAAACCCGAAACCGCATTTTGCATGCCGGCGTTTTCCGAAAGCTCGTTGCTTTTGCCGACAACAAACACAAGCGGACTGTCTTCGTCGTACGTATAGCATTCCGTTCCATCGAGCAGGTTTATCGTGCATTTCAACGCCACAAGCGAGCCGTTTTGAATAGCCGCGCCGTTTCCTTTTTCTATTTCCGCAAACCAGAATCCGGCATTGTCAAAAGTCGCCTGCAAATTATGACGCAGCAAAAAAGCCTCAATCCTGTCCCTGTCTTTTTCAATCAGAATTTTATTCGCCTTTTCGATGTTTTCAAAAACTTTAACTGAAACCGCAGGCGTGGAATTGCTGTTTTTTTTGCTGTTGCAGGCGGCAAAGCACATCGAAACAAGAAACGCAATATTAAGCGCCGTGTAATTCTTTTTCATAATCCTTAATAATTTTTTCAATTTCCGTGTTACATTTTTCATACTTGCACAGCATTTTTCCGCCTGCGGCATTCAAATGACCTCCGCCGTAAAAATGCCTGCGTGCCATTTCATTAACATCAAAATTACCCTGCGAGCGTATTGACAGTTTTATATGGTCGTCCTTTTCGACCAGCAGCAGCGATAAAACAATTCCCTTTATCGACAGCGGATAATTTACAAAACCTTCGGTATCGCCTATTTGAAAGTCAAATTTTTTCAAATCTTCGCGCGAAAGCATAATATATGCCGAAGCATATTCGGGCAACACAACCATTTTTGATAAGGCGTAGCCAAGCAGCTTCATTCGATTTTCGGTAAAGTTATCGTAAATCAGATGCGTTATTTTGTCTTTGTCGACGCCGCAATCCAAAAGATTTGCAATGATTTTGAAAAAGTCGGGATATGACGAACTGTGATAAAAGGCTCCACTGTCGGTCATCATTCCGCAAAACAGCGCTTCTGCAACATTTTCAGGTAAAATTTTTGTTCCGAGCAGTTTAATTCCTATTCTGTACACCAGCTCGGCTGTGGAACTTATCGGATAATACGAAAATTTCAAATCAAAATCATTTTCCGGTTCGATATGATGGTCGATAAGTATGCGCGGAACCGTTGTTTCGCGTACAATTTTGCCGAGTATTTCGATGCGTGAAAGCGAATTAAAATCCAGGCAGAAAATCAAATCTGCAGTTTTTATTGCATTGCGGGCTTCATGTTTGCTTTTTGCATAAACAATAATCTTATCGCTACCGTCAATCCAGTGCAAAAATTCGGGAAAATCGTTTGAAACGATAACTTCAGACTCGATATTCAGTTTTTTTAAAATAAGCGAAAATGCAACTGCAGAGCCTATTGCATCGCCATCGGGATTGGTATGCGTAATAATCGCTACATGTTTTGCCGATTGTAAATATCTGCTTAGATTATCGTACTGTTTTTTTGTAAATAGATTTTTCATTTCGTATTGAGTTTTCAAAAGTAATACAAATTATGCAATTTTTAAATCTTTTCGTAAAACATAACGTATTTTCACAGTTTTTCATGCGCCCGACAAAAACTTATTTATACTCAAACACCCGTTGGCGGAATTAATTTTAAAAAAATATAAGCATAAAAAGTTGCACATCAATTAAACAAGTTGGATATTGGTAGCGTAAAACAAAAATAACCACTCATAAAAGATGCACAACTTGACAACAAATTTCGGTAAATTTTTGGGTATATGCAACAAATTCGGCAAAAAATTTACCAACGAAAAAGGAAATGTCACTCGCAGAGGCGTTGTTCCGAAGTTCTCGGACTTGGAAATAATCGCCCCGAGTATGACGGCGGAAGCCCTGAGTATTGACAGTGAAAGTCTGTTATTCAGCAAATTACAAACAGAATATGGGGATGATTTTCCAAACCTGATTTCACGCCGACAGTTCAACGACCGGCGTAAGACTCTGTTTGGATTACAGGAAAAAATCCGCAAGTGTATGGCGGAAGACACATATTGCATTAATTCAAAGCCTGTTGAAGTATACAAACTGTCGCGTGCACGCCGCAATAAAGTGGGCAAAACCGACTTTGAGAAAGCGCCTTCAATCGGCTATTGCGCCTCGCAGGAGAGGTATTATTTCGGCTACAAACTGCACATTTTGTGTGGAATACGCGGCGTTGTTCATTCTTTCGATTTGACAAAAGCAGCGGTTGCCGACATTCATTATTTGCAGGATATTAAATCGCAAGTGTCTGATTGTAATATACTTGGCGATAAATGATATTTGAGCGCTGCGGTGCAACTCGACCTTTTTCAGACGGCAAATATCCGTCTGGAATTTCCGATGCGGAAAAATCAGAAGAATTACAAGCCTCAGTTTCCGCTGTTCAGAAGATTCAGAAAACGGGCGGAAACTTTGTTTTCGCAGTTGGATGACCGGTTTATGCTGATAAGAAATTATGCGAAAAATACGACAGGGATTTTCACCCGTATTTTGGCTAAAATAGCGGCTGCAACAGCATTGCAATATCTCAATAAATTGAATAACAGACTTATTGGACAATTAAAATATGCGCTTGTTTAATTCCGCCAACGGGTACTCAAACAGAAATAGATGCCAATAGTATTTAAAGCTATTTCATTCTAAATCGGTTAATTTAGATCGTTGTTTTTCGCAAACCAATTCTATTTGAGTATAACTCTTACCGGTGGTAGTAGGTAAATTCAATTCCTGCATGCGTATTTTTACGGCATTCAGCTGCTTTGCAAGGCTGTCTTCCTTTTCTACCGCTTCATCTATCATCTCTATGTATTCTGCCTGCTTCTGCTTTGCTTCATTCAGGTTAGCCTGCAAAACCTTAAATTCCTCGCCTTGCGTGTCGCCCGATTTGGTAAGTTCGTCCATCTTCTTGACGATTGTTTCTATTGTTTTATCCAAATCTTCGAGTACGGATTTATAGTTGCCTATATTGCGCTTTTGCTGAATGTAGCTGTCTTTATTCTTATGAATTTTTTTATCGTTGTCCTCTATAATTCCATTCAAATACTTAATCTTATCCGCCTGTCCCACAATATCCAAACCATCAACGACAGCGCGCAAAAGGCTGTTTTGTACTTCCAAGTCCTTTATCGATTTTATTTCCCTGTCCAAAATACCAACATAATTACTCTTTACCTTTTCGGCTGCAAGCATTGCCTGAGCTTCCGCCTTTCGCTGTTTCGTTTCTTCTGCTATCTGTATTTTCAACTTTTGCACCTCTACGGCTTCACTGCTTCTGGCTGCCGCCAAACGCTCTGTAAGCTTGTTTGATTCCTTCTGCTGATTTATCTTCTTATTTAATGTATCCTCCAGTTCTTTATTCTGCTTAACGGCGTTTTTTGTGGCTTCGTTTAGCTCCGTGAAGTTTGCAGCCTTTTTTACTTCCTTTAATGCTGCAACGGCACTCTTAAACGAAGCCGCTACATTTTCGCCAAAGCTCACAAGGTTATCATTTGCCTTGCTTAACTCTGTTATTAAAGAGTCTATTTCCTCTTTTATTTTATTGACACCCAGAGTGTCCAATATTTTTTCCGACATATTTTTAATTTTTTTTGTTTATTATTAATTTATTTTTTATCTTTGTAAAAATTTTCAATGATATATGAACATATTTTATTCAGGCGACCCTTATCAGGATTATCAATTAAAAAAATTTGATAAAGAACATCCCATTGGTAAGTGGATAACAAATATTATCGCTATAATAATTTTTTTATTCTTTTTAGCATATTGTCTTTTTTATAGCTATCCATGCGGTAATTGTCCGTAAATCATTAATCCCTAACGTTTCCTTGCTTTATTTTTAGCATCAATTTCCCTTGTCATTGCCTTGTTGGCAGCTAAAAACTCGGAAAGTATCATTTCCTTACGTTTTATCTGATAGCCTAAATATTTACCTACCGACACAATCCATTCGTCAAAATCACTTTCTTTAATTGTGCCTGTCTGTTTGTCGGTCATTCTTTTCAACTCTTTTTCCTTTGTCTGCAATTCTATCGTTTCAAACTTCAAACGGGCAACAATGCTTTTTACATCGCCCTTGTATCCCAAAGCGTGCAAGTCGTCAAGATTGATTTGAGGGTCTGTTAAAATTAATTGAGCTATGTGCATTTTCAGCTTCATGGCATATACCGATTTGTACAGCGCAAAGTAATATTTGTGCTGTTTGTTGCCGCTTAACTCGCTGTATTCGGTATACAACTGTTCCCATGCCTGCTGTAATTCCAAATTAAATTCGGCTTCTTCCTGCGGGGTAAGTTCCCGAACCTGACAAAATCCGTGTGTAATTACAGCGGGTTTAATCAATCTGTAAAGGTTTCCGTTAATCATGCAGTCGATAAACTCATCAAGCGTTACCTCGCTGCATTTATAAGATATATTCAATTTTATTACTGTCCGCTAAAACTTTTTTGAGGGCACAAAATCAGGGCTGATTTCTAAAAGATAGAAATCAGCCCTTTTTTGGTTAATTTTGCGTTATCGAGCTAAAAAAATAAACCAAT
>JAIRZQ010000007.1 GCA_031267135.1 Prevotellaceae bacterium | reverse complement strand
CCAACATTTATACCGCTGTTTACCACGAAAAAAGCCGTTTTTCTTCGTTATTTTGCAACCGCAGAAAATACAAATTTTTTACTCATTTCTTTTTTGACTACAAAATTATGAAAACCAATTGATTACATCGTTTTTCAGCCTCACTTTTGTCCACTTCGCCTTATTTTCTTTTCAACGGTAATACTTCAATCCAGTAGCCATCGGGGTCGGATATGAAGTACAAACCTATTTTTTCGTTTTCGTAACAAATGCAACCCGCTTCCCTGTGAAATTTACGCGCTTCATCGTAATCGCCATCCACGCGAATGCAGAGATGAAACTCGCAATCGCCCAAGCCGTATGGTTCCCTGCGGTCGCGCAGCCATGTCAACTCCAGCAAAAAACCGGAATTATGACTGTCGCGTAAAAACACAATGATAAAAGAATCATCATCGGCTACCGTGCGCTTACATTCGGTAAGACCGAGATATTTCTCATAAAACACTATACTGCGTTCAAGATTAAACACATTGAAATTGTAATGATCGAATTTTCCTTTTATTTCCATAATCAAAATATCATAATTATTTATTACATCGCAAAAATATAAAAAACACATCAATTTGTTTCGTGTTTTGTACAAAAAATGTATTTTTGTAAAAAATATCAACAGATTAAAAGTTATTAAAAGCATGAAAAAATCATTTTTATTGTTAGGCATGTTGATTTGCATGTCGTGCGCAGGTCAGGAAAAGAAAAGCGCTGACACGCAAAACGCGGAATTAAAAAACATTAACGACATGAGTTTTGAAGAATTGTTTACAGGCATTTCGGCAGAAGAAATCAGCGACAATGTATTCAAGCTGGTAGGTAAGGACATTACCGTAATTACATCCGGAAAAGAATCGAATTTCAATTCGATGGCTGCAAGCTGGGGCGGAGCGGGGATTTTGTTTAACAAGCCTGCATCATGGTGCATGTTGCGTGCAAATCGCTATACGCTCGAAATCATAAAAAAGGAACATACCTATACCCTGTCGTATTTTCCCGACGAGTACAAGGAACAGGTTCTGTTTTTCGGAAGCAAAAGCGGACGCAATACGGACAAAATGAAAGAGACAACGCTTACGCCTGTTCAAACTCCCGATGGCAATACAACCTACAAAGAAGCGCGTCTGGTATTGGAATGTAAGCTGATTGAGCTTACAACGGTACATCCCGATGATTTTATCAATCAGGAAAACAAAGATTTTATAATTGACGGCTTCAACGAAGCAAAAGAATATCATAAACTTGTTTTTGGCGAGATTACCGGAGTCTGGATAAGACAACCTTCGCGTACCGCAAATACCCCAACAGGATTTACTACAAGCGAAAAAGGAGTATCGTTCAGTTTGCAGGGACGCTCGGCTGCGGGAGGATTCCCCATGCCTGCATACAACGTGCAAAAATCGGGAAAGGTTGTTGTTGAAATATATGTTGAACAAAGCGGAAAAGTTACATCTGCACGCGCAACCGCAAAAGGATCAACACTACAGGATGATACGCTTTGGAAAGCCGCCGAAGATGCGGCTCGCCACGCATATTTCAACGTTGACAAAAACGCTGCAATATCCCAAATGGGAACTATTACTTACATTTTTACGCTCAATTAACAATAAAAAATACGCGAAAATCAAATATTTTCATGTTTTTACGGTCTTTCGGCAAGTCCTTGCCGAAACGGTTTGCCCGATAGCGCTTACTGCGTATTTTGAATATTGTTTTTATTAGAATATATAAGTCGTCCTCATGCTCGGCAGTCTCCGGTCTTGCAAAATCAGCACAGCACAACAATAAAATGAGTACGGGATACTAAATGGCAGAACAGGGAAATCTGCCTTTTCCTTTCGAGAAGATACTTTTTTTAATTTCCAAAGGATACAGAGTTTTTGTGATAAACTTTCGCGCTTTTTGCAGTTAAAAAATGGGAAATGACTGTTTTCAGAAAAAAAGTATATCTTTGCGAAACAAAGTTTAACTATTTAAATTTAAAAAATATGGCAACAAAAACGTATGCACAGACAATCAGCGATACCACAGTGATGGTAAGAAGTATTCGCGACATTCAGCCTTGGTTTTACATTAAAAACAATCACAACAAACAATGACGATAATATGAAAAAAGTAACAGGAATAGGCGGCATTTTCTTCAAATGCAAAGACCCTGAAAAGATGACTGAATGGTATCAAAAACATTTAGGTTTGGAAACAAATCAATATGGTGCAATTTTTGAATGGTATGAAGACAACGAAAAAACAAAAAAGGCACAAACACAATGGACGCCTTTTCCGGAAGACACCAAATATTTTGGTTCGACCGAGCAGGATTATATGATTAATTACCGAGTTGAAAACTTGGAAAAACTTGTGGAAGATCTGAAAAAAGAAGGGGTAACAATTTTTGATAGCATTGAAACATTCTACTACGGAAAATTTGTGCACATTCTTGACGCCGAAGGAAATAAAATACAATTATGGGAAGCTATCGACTAATGAAAATTGCCGGACAAAACGTCATATACACCCGGAACGTTCAGGCAATGCGGGACAGTGCGAACGGATACCGAAGCGCGAAAAAATAGAAAATAAAATTAGCAGAAAAAGAACAATATCGAAAATAGTATCCTCAATGTGAAAAATGGTTACAGCAACGCTTAACTTGTCAAACTGTCGGATATAAATCCGAAATGCCAAAACAATTGGTGACGAAATATTGAGCCAAAATATACGAAAACTATAAAATGAACTAACATTGAATGAAATCGTGCTATGTAAAGCCGACCTGCTGAACGTTGCGCTGTTCGGCAAGACAGCTGCCCGGTGGCGCGATGAAAATCCCGGAAGCAGGCGCTATATTCCTTATTTTAAACCGGATATGATCTGTTCCGGAGGACGAATTTATGAGAAAGAACAGCCTCGCGGCAAAAAGTACCTCCACTGGAAATATGGGATGAGAAGAGAAGCCATCCCGGCAGAAAAAAGGGGCGAAAACTCCAATCTTGGTTTTATGACCTGCAATTTCCTGATAGATAAATCGCTTCTGGAAAAAAATCCCTTCAATGAGGACTTAACGGGTTACGGGCATGAAGATACTTTGTTCGGCAT
>JAIRZQ010000179.1 GCA_031267135.1 Prevotellaceae bacterium | reverse complement strand
TCTCTTCTTTTATCTTGATACAAAAGAAGCAAAAAATCAAGGCTTATACTTCTCGGCGACCCGCTAACGGCTCAACGGCTAACGGAATTAATGTCGCGCTTCGCTTGACGGAATTCCGTTTTAACGCCGTCTGCGCCGAGCGGGTTCCCCGCCTGCGAAGTCTATGCCGTTTTTATTTGCCAATCAATTTTTGTTCTCGCGTACAGGTAAATTTTTCAACATATCAACATGCAGAAAAATTAATGGCACGTTGAGCAGGCGGCGTTCCCACAAGTCATAGTCGGAAATCGGAGTTACCGTACAGCGTCGGCTGCTCTTGACACTTTGGTTACGCTGTTTTATTTTTTATCTGGTGTTCGCGAGCTTCGCTTACGCTTCGGTTGATTAATTTGCGTCAAGGCAAATTAACAAGAAAAATATCTTTATTATCTTTTATCTCTGAAAAATATATTTATTAAGGAACAACTAAATATTCTGTCCGTTTTCAACAGTAATCGGCAGCGTTTGCAATATAATACTTATCGGAGAAATGATCAGTATGGATTAACAAACTTCCGCTGCTAATAATCAAAAAATATTGACGAAGACAGTAATAAATGCCGTATTTATAACATCGGCAAACATTACGCCGACTAAGGGAACTATCAAAAATGCCTTGTGCGACGGGCGGTAACGGTGAGCCAGCGCTTCCATGTTTGCCATTGCATTTGGAGTTGCGCCCATACCGAAACCGCAAACGCCTGCCGTAATTACCGCCGAATCATAATCTCTTTTGAGAACACGGAAAACAACAAAATATGCAAACATTATCATAAGCGCTGTCTGTGAAAAAAGCATAACCAACATGGGTATTGCAAGTTCGGCAAGCTCCCAAAGCTTAAGCGACATTAATGCCATCGCCAAAAAAATCGACAGGCACGCCTGTCCTATAACATCAATTTCAACAAAATTAATTTTGAATTTACCGGAAAAGTCGGAAATATTACGCAGCAGGGCGGCAATCACCAGGGCGCCTACATAAGGAGGAAACAGCACTCCCATGCTTTCAAGGCATGTTGACAGTACCGAGCCTATTCCCATTGCAATCGCTATTTGATAAATACCGTGAATTATACTGTCTTTCGACAAATGCTTATCGGATTTTTCGGCTTCAATAATAATTTTTTCATCTTCGGGAACAGCCTGTTTTTCCATCAGCCTATTGCGTTCAATCAGCCGTCTGCCTATGGGACCGCCTATGAGGCTTCCGGCAACAAGCCCGAAAGTTGCAGATGCAATGGCAACTTCGGATGCTCCTATTATTCCCGTTTTTTCAATAACAGGTCCCCATGCGATGGATGTTCCGTGTCCGCCGACCATCGAAACAGAACCTGTGCAAAGGGCTAAAAGAGGTTTCATGTCAAACAGCGGAGCTAACGCAAACGCTACGGCATCCTGCATGAATATCAAAACTGAGACTAAAATTATCAGTATGCATAAGTCCCTGCTTCCGCGCCGAATTGATTTGAATGATGCACAATATCCGACAGTCGTAAAAAATGCCAGCATGAAAATTTTTTGCAGCAAAATATCAATAACAAACATATATGCGCCGGTACAGTATCCGATTAATGATACTATTGAAAAAATGAGACCGCCGACCACAGGCGCAGGAATACAGAAACGATACAGAAATTTAATTTTGCGTTTGCACAAAACGCCTAAGTATAGAACTGCTACAGCCAGCGCAACAGCTTCGATAGTGTTTATTTTTAGTTCCATTTATTTATTAAAAATATAATTTTTATACAAGATGATTTGTAAAGGTAATATAAATTTTCATTTTGCCAATTATTGAACGTTAACAGTACAAAATTTTGACATACTCCCTGATTGAGAAAAACCAAATAAAAAGAATCGCAGATAACAGACCGGAATAGCGCCTGAAAATCGAAACAGTCATCTTAAGGGTTCTATTTAGTTGCTCCTTAAAAAGGTCATAAAACATTTATTAATAAATAATTATGAATGGAAATAAGAGGAAAAATTGCAGGAGGTTAATCAATACAGACATAGAACCCTGCAAATATTAAAAATCTTATTTCCTCTTCTTTTGTCTTGATACAAAAGAAGCAAAAAATCAAGGCTTATACTTCTCGGCGACCCGCTAACGACTCAACGGCTAACGGAATTAATGTCGCGCTTCGATTGACGGAATCCCGTTTTAACGCCGTCTGCGCCGAGCGGGTTCCCCGCCTGCGAAGTCTATGCCGTTTTTATTTGCCAATCAAATTTTGTTCTTGCGTACAGGTAAATTTTTCAACTGATAAACATGCAGAAAAATTAATAGCACGTTGAACAGGCGGCGTTCTTGCGGGTCACAGTCGTAAATCGGAGTTGCCGTATAGCGTCGGCTGCTCTTGACCTTTTGCTCACGCTGTTTTTATTTTTTATTTGGTGTTCGCGAGCTTCGCTTACGCTTCGGCTGGTTAATTTGCCTTGACGCAAATTAACCAGAAAAATATCTTTATTATCTTTTATCTCTGAAAATATACTTTTTAAGGAACGACTACTTATGTTTTTCCCTGTATTTGCGGTATCTTTCTTTTGCCGCGTTAATATTTTCGGACGTAAATTCGGTACTCCCTGTTTTGTCCATTAGCACAACAATCTGATTTGCACGTTTGGCGATATATGGCGAGGGCTTTGCGGGATTTCGCTTTCGCGGATTCGGATAGCAAGCCGTAATTAATGCCGCCTGCCATTTGCTTAATTTCTTTGCCGATGTATGAAAAAATGTTTGAGCCGCAGCTTCTGTTCCGTAAATTCCATCGCCGGTTTCTATTACGTTCAGGTATATTTCCATTATGCGTTCTTTCGACCACAGTTTCTCTATCAAAAACGTGAAATACACTTCCAGACCTTTTCGCAGCCACGACCGTCCCTGCCATAGAAAAACGTTCTTTGCCGTTTGCTGGGATATTGTGCTTGCTCCCCGCTGCCGCTTGCGTTTACCCTGTCTGTATTCGGCTATTGCATCTTCAATTGCAACAAAGTCGAAGCCGCCGTGTCCGAGAAAATTATTGTCTTCCGAAGCTATTGCCGCAGCAACAGCATACGGAGAGATGTCTTCAATATTTTTCCATATCCTGTTTAAGGATGCGCCGCCTGCCGCACGCGACAGCATCAACGGCGTAACGGGCGGATTTATCCACCTGTAAGCCAGCGTCAGCAATATCGAAAATAAAAACAGTATCAGGATTATTTTTACCGTTATTTTTAGAATTTTCTTTATTATATGCGATATTGATGACAAGGCGATTGATGTTTTTATTTTTTCATCAAATCCGCAAAGCGCCTGTAAAATAACGCTACGGCTTCTATCCCCTTGTGAAAATTATAAACAGGGAAATTTTCGTTTGGCGAATGAATTGCATCGCTCGAAAGTCCGAATCCCATCATTATAGACTTTATGCCGAGGATTTCTTCAAAAGTTGAAATAATCGGAATGCTTCCGCCGCTACGAACAGGAATGGGCTTTTTTCCGTAAACATCCTGCAGCGCCTTGCTTGCCGCCATGTATGCAGGTGAATCAGTTGGCGCCACATAACCCTGCCCGCCGTGAAGATTTGTAACTTTCACTTTCACACATTCGGGCGCAATGCTTTCAAAATGCCTTTGGAAAAGCTGCGCTATTTTCAAATGATTTTGATTTGGAACCAGACGCATCGAAATTTTTGCATAAGCCACAGAAGGAATTACGGTTTTTGCGCCTTCGCCCGTATATCCGCCCCAGATTCCGCAAACATCCAGACTTGGACGGATTCCCGTGCGCTCAATAGTTGTATATCCTTCTTCGCCGCAAATACCGGCAATGTCGAGGGCTTTCATGTATTCTTTCAAATTGAACGGCGCCTTGTTCAGTTCCTTGCGCTCGTCGTCCGAAAGCATGATAACATCTTTATAAAATCCTTTAATTTTCACGCGTCCTTTTGCGTCTGTCAGCGAGGCTATCATTTTCGCCAGTATATTAATCGGATTGGCAACCGCGCCTCCGTAAAGTCCAGAATGTAAATCGCGGTTTGCGCTTTTCACTTCAACTTCGAGATATGCCAGTCCGCGCAACCCGCAAGTTATGGACGGAACATCTCTGTCGATCATTGATGTGTCGGAAAGCAGGATTACGTCCGCCTGCAACAGTTTTTTATTGTTTGCGCACCATTTTGCAAGGCTTTGCGAACCAATTTCCTCTTCGCCTTCAATCATAAATTTCACGTTGCACGGAAGCGAGTTTGTTTTCGTCAGAAATTCAAAGGCTTTGGCATGAATAAACGATTGACCCTTGTCGTCGTCGGCGCCGCGTGCGTATATTTTCCCATCGCGGATTTCGGGTTCAAAGGGCTGCGATTTCCATTCTTCAATAGGATCAACCGGCATAACGTCGTAGTGTCCGTAAACCAAGACGACAGGTAATTTTTTGTCAATAATTTTTTCGCCGTAAACGACAGGATTTCCATCTGTCGGCATGACTTCGGCTTTGTCTGCGCCTGCGGCAAGCAGGTTTTTTTGCCAGCATTCGGCGCACCTGATCATATCGGCTTTGTGTTCCGATGCAGAACTTATTGATGGAATACGAATCAGCTCGAACAGTTCGTGCAGAAAGCGGGCTTCGTTTTGTTTGATGTATGCTTGAATTTCTTTCATGGTAATTGCTACTAATTGTTAATAAAAATTTGCGTAAAGATACAAAATTTTATGAAATTCGGGAAATCATGTAAAAAAGAAGAGGCTGTATCAAAAGTCTGCCATTCCGCGTCAAGCGCGAAATTTCCTGAAAATCAACTGTTGTTTTTCAGGAGATTGCGAGTATCCGCTTCGCTAAGGCAAACTAATCTATTGCCATCACAGCTTGCTTTATTGAAATTTGGATTATTGCTTAAATTGAGAAAGATTAATTCGCCATGATCACATATTAAAACTTGCAATTCGTGATTATTATCCTGAGTTTCGGATAAGAAAGACTCAGGGTAGCAGTAAGCAATTTATAAAACAGTATGTGTAATTATTAATTATGACTTATATAAGCATTTATATTTAATGTCTGATTTGTGATATGCGGACGCGGCAAAACTTCTGTGCGCATGCGGCAAATGCTGCGTGCGCATCGCGCTGAAGCCGGATGCGCATCCGCTAAAACTTCCGTGCGCATGGAAATTTTGCCGCGTCCGCATGAAAGCGCAACGGCTCTGTTCGGCGCAGGCAAAGCCTGCGCCGTATTAAAAGCAAAGCTCCGCTTTGCAGCAAGTCTCCCTACTTGCTTCTATCTTCTACGTAGCGGGTCGCTATGCCGAACAGAAGGATGTAAGAGATAATATAAAACTGAATTCTTAAATTACAACTAATTATTCTTTAATTTGCTGTTCGATTACTACCTCATCCACTTTAATGGTATTCGCATCTTCTACTTGAAATCCAAAAGTGTTAAACTTTAATTTCTTAGTAATCCTAATAGCCTCCATGTTATCTACATGAAAACTCAAATTTTCCCCCTTTTTTTCCAACTCAATGATTACTTCCTTGTTTTTTCCCGATTTTAGAATAATACCGCCCTGTCTGCTAATGCTGCTTATTCCATTTATTTTGTTTAATATTTTATACTTCTTTTCCGATACAAGAAAGTTATTGTAATTATTCTCATCCTCGTAATTGAAAATAATGCCAAAATAGTATTCATCGTTTACTTTGGGAATTAAAAACTTGAATGTGATCTTGAAATTATTGTCAACGTTTATCGGCAATTCTGTCACGCTGCGTACAAGGTGTTCGTTTTTCTTGTTTTGCAAAACAAAATATCCGTCTTGAATACTGCCTGAACAGTCCTTTTCGTAAAATTCGTCCCATTGGAATTTGTTGCTGTCAAAGGTTTCCGTAACAACCCTTTTGTCCTGTGCATTAACAAATGCAGAAATCAAAACGAATACTGCTAATAATATTTTTTTCATAGCCAAAATATTTAAAGGTTACTGCCTAACGAAGTCTGTAATTCTGAAATTACTTGCTCGTACTTTTTCAATATCCTGTCATATCTCATAAAGCATTGGTTATTATTACCACAATCGTTATCTGCTATTTCAGACGATATCTTAACTCTGTAAGATAGCTCTTCTTCACCGGTAAATTGCAGTTGAATTTCTAATCGCGTCCTAACAATTTGAAAAGGGAAAAAGTCTTTATTCCACGCTGTACGAATCCAACCTGCAGCCTTATCGCGAACTTCCGTATATTCAAAATTGGTTACCGCAATATTCATCAGACGTTTCCAAATCACATCTTCTGTCATATCTTTTTTGCAAGTTACAGAGAAAAATTTATTGGCTACATCAACGCCTTCACTTGCGCCGATTGAATTTTGCATTGCTTCATCGACGAAAAGTTCGTATGAAACGGTTTTTTTAGGATTGTTTTTAAACAATTTGACTGTCCTTGAAATATAACCGGGCGCTTCAAATTTAAGCATCACAAAATCCTCGTTTCTGCTGAATTTAATTTCATACGAACCATTGCCAACCTCGTGTCCGTTGTAATAAATTTTTGCAGTTTCCGGTATAACATACACGGTTTTCTTTTCAGCATTAGAACTAAATCCAAAACTTATTAAGGTTACTAAAATCACTAATATTTTTTTCATAAATAATTTGTGTCGGTTATATACCATCGACCCGTCGGTTTTTAGTTAAAAATTTATTTTTTTCTGCTACTCGTATTGGCTTTTCGCAGAAAATAATCCGCCCGTTTTTTAGAAAGTTTCTGCTCTTTCCTGCTATATGATTTAAGTGTTCTTGCAGTTTCACTTCACATTTTTTTTGTAACAGTTGCGATTCTGTCTTATATATTTGTGGCGGTCGAACCGTTGTCGGATTTTTCTCAATCATATACAAATAAAAAAGCGGACTTAAATATCCGCTTCTGAGGTCGTGAGATTACCTAACTTGCCGAATAAGTAAACCCGCATTTCACGAGTTTAACTACTCATTCTTGGCAAGTTGTCTTGAAATTTCTCACGTTTCAGAAGCCAGAACAACGTTAAACGCTATTTTATATGTCTTTTTTGTGCTGTTTAGCACGTTTTCTTCTTATATCATGTCAATAATTATATTTCAGTTTATATTTATGTTGCAAAATTACGTCTTTTTTCAATAATAACAAATTTTTTTAACACTGTATTTTTTACAATTCCGCAAAAAAAGAATTTAACTGTTTATTATTCCGCATCATTCAAAAAACTTTTTGTATCTTTGCAGGTTGTAAATAAAAAACCTGATGGCAGAGAAATTATTAGTTGTCGAAGATATTGATATTGTTAAGTTGTACGGAATAAATAACGTAAACTATAATTTCATTGTTTCGCAGTTTCCAAAACTTAAAATTATTTCGCGAGGGGAAAATATTCGTGTCATTGGCGATGATGCAGAAATAGAACGCTTTGAAAACAGGCTGAATATCATGCTGGAATACTTATTACAGCAGGGAAATATGACAGAAACTGCGCTGGCGGATATTTTTGTTAATGATAAAAATTTTGAAAACGGCAATAATCTTCCAAACGATGTAATTGTTTACGGCAATAACGGAAGAGTAATCCGAGCGAGAACCGAAAATCAGCGAAAGCTTGTACGGCTTTACAGCGAGAATGATTTGCTTTTTGCCGTTGGTCCGGCAGGCTCGGGAAAAACTTATACTGCCATTGCGCTTGCAGTGAGTGCATTGCGCAGCAGGGAAGTTCGCAAGATAATTCTTACGCGACCGGCAGTGGAAGCAGGAGAGAGGCTGGGATTTTTGCCCGGCGATTTGAAAGAAAAACTCGATCCTTACCTGCAGCCTTTATACGATGCCTTAAACGACATGATACCGCAGCGAAAGCTTCAAACATATATCGAAGATGGAACAGTGCAAATTGCACCGCTTGCATACATGCGCGGACGCACGCTGGATAATGCTTTTGTGATACTTGACGAAGCGCAGAACACAACGCTTGGTCAAATAAAAATGTTCCTTACGCGAATGGGATGCAATGCAAAATTTATTGTAACGGGCGACATTACACAAATCGATTTACCATTTAAAAACGATTCGGGACTGTTGAAAATTCGCAAAATACTTGCCGATGTCAAAAATATAGGATTTGTTGATTTTGATAATCGCGATATAATAAGGCATCCGCTGGTGAAAACGATTGTTGATGCATTTGAAAAACATGAAGAAAAAACAGTAAAACAGGATAAAAAATGAAATCCATTGTAAAAACAGAATTTGACTTTACAAAGCAAACCGGCAAATACACCGGTAAAGTACGCGATGTGTACAGCATTGCCGACGATATTCTTGTGATGATTGCTACCGATAGAATTTCGGCGTTTGATGTTGTCCTTCCCAAAGGAATTCCTTACAAAGGACAGGTATTAAATCAGATAGCATCAAAATTTCTGGATGCTACATCAGACATTGTTACCAACTGGAAAATAGCATCTCCCGATCCGATGGTAACCGTTGGATATAAATGTGCGCCGTTTCCCGTAGAAATTATAGTGCGGGGATATTTGACCGGAAGCGCGTGGAGAACGTATAAATCGGGAATCAGTGAAATTTGCGGAATAAAAATTCCCGACGGGATGTGTGAAAATCAGCGATTCGAAAAACCGGTAATAACGCCTACAACCAAAGCGGAACTCGGAATGCATGATGAAGATATTTCGCGCGATGAAATTATTTCAACAGGACTGATTGCGGAAAAAGATTACCTGCAACTCGAAAAAATTGCAACGGCACTGTTTGTTCGCGGCAGCGAAATGGCGCAGAAACAGGGCTTGATACTTGTTGATACGAAATACGAATTTGGAAAGCGCAACGGCGAAATTTATCTTATAGATGAAATTCATACGCCCGATTCATCGCGATATTTTTATGCCGACAGTTATGACGAAAATTTCACGAACGGTTTGCCGCAGCATCAGCTGTCAAAAGAATTTGTACGCGAATGGCTGATGGAAAATAATTTTCAAGGCAAACCCAGACAGCAAATTCCCGAAATGACCGACGAGATTGTTGAAAATATTAGCAAACGATATATAGAACTGTACGAAAAAATCACAGGCGAAAAATTCAGGCAAACCGAATATTCCGACAATACCTATGCAAGGATAGAGGAAAATATAAAAAACATGCTTGCACGGCTTATTTTGTGATTTATGATTTATTGAAATATGCACAGAAAAATGAAAACATTAAAATATTTGTTATCGCCGGTTTTATTGCTGTTTGTTTTTTCCGCTTTTTCTCAGATTGAAATAAAAAAATCAACAGAAAAAATACGCATAGGCGACAAAGTTTATTACGTTCATCATGTAAACAAAGGCGAAACGGTTTATTCGCTTTGCAGAGTTTACAACGTTTCACAGGAGGAACTTATGTCCGAAAATCCGCAACTTGCACAGGGATTGAAAGCCGGCGACAGATTGAAAATTCCCGACAGGGGCGAATCTGAGCATGAAGCTGCAAAAACTCTGGTAAGTCCGACAAAAATTGAAGTTGATAAAGATCAAAAACCGGAAATAAAGGACGATGCAAAAACCGTTATTCCGGAAACGGCTTCGGCAATCAAACACAAGATAAAAAGCGGCGAAACCATTGTGAAAATTGCTCAAAAATATAACTGTACGGTTGAAGATATTTTAAAATATAATCCGTTTTTGGATGAAAATTCAAAATTGAAGAAAGGACAGTATCTTACCGTTTACCTTGGCAAAGACGAATCGCCGCTGCTCAAAGATACTGTCGAAAGCGCGACAGGCATGGATATTGCCGCACAGCAAACCGGTGAAACTGCTGTTGATGCTGAATGTACCGAAAACTTGTACGCAGGCGATGTGCTGAACGTGATATTAATATTGCCGTTAAAGGCGACGGAAATAAATGCTAATCCGACTAACAGTCAGCGCGGCGTGTATGATTTTGTCGAATTTTACGAAGGTTTTCTTTTGGCGATAGATTCGCTGAACGCTAAAAATATTTCGATAAATCTCACAACTTTCGATGTATATGATGTAAAAACATTAAACATGGCGTTAAATTCGGCGGCTTTCAGCGAAGCGCAATTAGCAGTGTGTCATGTTCCCAAAAATCTGATGGATGCTTTGGCAAAAGCTTCTGCCGAACGTAAAATACCTGTTATTTTATCGTTCCCGCACGAAACGGAAAATATTGCAGAAAAAAACCGGTATTTCATCCGGTCTTTTACTCCGTTGCCGTTTCAAATCGAAAAACTGAATAAAATATTATGCGAAGTCAAGGAAAATATTGTTGTTGTTTATGAAGAAATAACCGATACCGCAAGTTTCGGCAAATTCGTTAAAACGCTTGAAGATTGCGGAAAAACAGTGAAAAAATATCACTATCGCCTGCATGGAAGCCGTAACGAAAATTTACAGAACGAACTCGACAACAACGACAAAAACAATATTGTTGTATTATCGAACAATAAGGTTTTTGTAATGGATGTTTTGTCGAAACTGAATGTACTTTCGGGAAGTTTGAAATATGACATGACGGTTTACGGGTTGCCGCAATGGAAATCATTTGAAGAAAGTTTGAATTTTGAGCATATTCATAATTTGAATTTATCGGTTATACAGACGTCTTTTGTCGACTATAACCGCGATGAAGTGAAAAACTTTATAGGCAAATACAGATATTATTATAAAGGCGATCCGTCTCGATTTTCGTTTCACGGTTACGATTTGGGAATTTATTTTATTGACAGGGCGGCCAAATACGGAACAGATTTTATGGAATGTATAATAAACGACGCACCTGCAACGCTTTTACAGACACGATTTAAATTCAGTAAAATTTCGTCGCTAGGTGGTTTGGTAAATACCGAATCGCTGTTGCTGCAATATGCAAAAGATTTGAATATCGTTGTCGAATAAAGATTGCTGATAAGTTGTATTAAAAGCAAAAACAGAGATGCTGCCCCGAAAGCGGGGCAGCATCTTAATTGTTAATTGTTTTTTGTTCCTGTTGTTTATTGTTTGTTTTGCTGTTTTACAATATCATTGTGGCGTAGTGTGAGAGCTTGGCGGATAAAAGGGATACGATGTCCTTCTCCTCCATTTCCATATGCTTCTTTTATGGTGGTAAATCCACCGATGGGTCTTACATTTATAGGATTTGTTTTTTTAGTCATTAAACTAAAAGCCGGATGAATTAGAGGCGTCATATCTTTTGCGACATTAAAAGCAGGCGCTACATATTCTGAAAAGCCATTTTGAATTTTTTGTATAGGGTCATTTGTCGCAACAACATTGTGAATAATACCGTTATAGTTGTAATTATTTTGCGCTATTTTTTCATGTGTTACGTCAGAAATTCCTTTAGGATTAAATGTGTAAGCCGTTAAGTGGTATTCAATTGCTGCTTCTGCTGCAAGTCCTCCTCCCAAAGAATGCCCTGTCAGTTCCAAATCTTCTTTATTAATTTTTCCAAGTATCATAAGATCATCGACCGTTTTTTTAGCCAATCTTGTTTGTTCGCTTTCCCATATAGAACCAAATCCATCTGCCCTGACTCCATCATCAATAAGTTCCCGACCAAATTCGGTACCACGAAAAGCAAGAACATACTTCCCTGTTTGTTCATTATATAATAACGAACATTGGAACCCCGCATCATCGTGACTATTAGCTTCTGCCATAATTCTCCCTAATGGACTATTGTCCATTTTTATTTCCGTCCAACCCGCAGGTGGATCCGGTAAAGATTTAGCATCTTTATAGCAAAAATCAGACATTGAAGCCATGTCTACAAATTTCTGATACTTTTGTTCTTGCCGTGTTAATTCTGTTTCCGACATTTTTCCCACTTGCGCCAACCATTCTTCTCTGCCATCGATCTGTTTGGTTAAAACATCTATTTCATCTGATATTTTGTTTATTTCTCTCTCCCACGGACAATCTATTACTCCTTTACATAAATCTTTGTATTCCTGTAACGTTCCTTCCAACGCTCCCTTTTTCCTGTTTAATGCTTCCAACTCAAAAGGATTAAGCGCTGTTATTCTTTCGTGTTCACGCTTTTCTGCTTCAAGTGATGCATCGAATGCTTGCATTTTTGCTTGGAAAAGATCTTCTCCATACGATACGTTCTTTTGAGTCGGTGACGTCCAATTCATGTTAATTCCTCCCGCATATTGCCCCGAGTCATCAAAATTGAGCGAAACGTTGGGTTGTGAACCCGGTGGCGGCGGTTGTGGAGTGCGAGCGGAACGACCGTCAAGAAGAGGATTGTCGATTTGCGTTTGGGAGTCGCCAAACGGCGAGTTGGGTTGAGGAGC
>JAIRZQ010000173.1 GCA_031267135.1 Prevotellaceae bacterium | reverse complement strand
CTTGACCAAATTTTTGCTTTGACAGTGAGGACACTGAATTGACATCGTGTGTATCATTGTATATGTTTTTTTACTGCAAAGATACTAATTTATTCTGATAATTTAAGACACTACCAATTTTTCAACAGACCAACATGCAGAAAAATTAATAGCACGTTGAGCAGGCGGCGTTCCCAAAAGTCACAGCCGTAAATCGGAGTTAGCATATAGCATCGGCTGCTCTTGACCTTTTGCTCACGCTGTTTTATTTTTTATTTGGTGTTCGCGAGCTTCGCTTACGCTTCGGTTGGTTAATTTGTGTCAAGGCAAATTAACAGAAAAAATATCTTTATTATCCTTTTTCTCTGAAAAATATACTTTTTAAGGAGTAACTAAATAGCTTTATATTTTTGTAATGTGAATCAGCGTTTTGCATATTGCATACATGTAAACTTTCGTTAATTCGTATTAATATTTTCGATGGTGATTAAACCTTTTTAAAAAATATTTATCAAAATTGCAGTTGTTTCAAACTTTTATATGCGTTTTGTGATAAATTAAAATAAAAAAATACCGGATATGATGAAAAAAATAAAACTTGCAATGTTGCCTACTATAAGTATTTTCATACTTTGCCTTAATGCGGCGGCACAAACCGAAAAAGAACCGCTCAGGGCGGAATTTATAAACAGCATTGTCATTGATGGCGAAGATTCGGATTGGGAATCAGCCGTATCGCTGTTTGACGAAGAGAGCGGGCTTATGTACAGTATTGCCAATGATGATGAAAATATTTACATACTTGTGAAAGCTACCGTCGAATCGTCGATGACAAAATTCGTTATGGGAGGCGTCGAAGTGTGGATTTCGGCAGATGGAAAAGACAGGCGCAAAACAGGAATAAAATATCCGATTCCGCTTTCGTGGGAAGAACGGTTTGCATCAGCACGCGGTAATACAACGCGCGAAGACATGAGGCGTCAGGAAAATGAAAGAACCTACAACACTATGGAACTTCGCGGATTTGAAAATATCAAAGACAACACATACAAAGTTGATGAACTCGAAATAAAAGCCGAATATAGTAGTAAAAACGGCAATACTGTTGCCGAATATAAAATTCCGCTTAATGCGTTTTGCAAGCCGGAGCAGATAAACGGCGAAAATATTTTTGCAGTAGGCTTGGTCTTAAATGGAATGCAGATGCCTAATTTCGGAGGCGGCGGTGGCGGCAGACGTTTCGGAGATGGGCAAATGCAGCGTCAAATGCGCGACATGTCGCGAGGACATTCATTTTGGTTTTACGCACAATTAACAAAATAGAACGATGAAAAAAATATTGTTAACCTTAGCCTTGCTGCTGTGCGGGATTTATGTGTCGGCACAGACAAGCATTACAGGCGTTTTAACCGATGGAGACGAACCTTTGTCAATGGCTGATGTCATGTTGCATAAAATGCCCGATACGGCATACATAAAAGGCGTTTCGACCGACGATAACGGCAATTTCACAATAAAGGATGTCGCAAAAGGCACGTACATGATAAAAGTATCCTACATAGGCTACGAAGATTTCAGCAAAAAAATATATGTCGATGGTGTTGCCAAAGAGTTTAAAATGGGAAATATTGCGCTGAAAGCGGGAATCATGCTTAAAGGCGCAAGCATTGTAGGCAAGGCAACTGCCGTAACAATCAAAGGCGATACGGTCGAATACAATCCCAATGCCTATAAATTGCAGGATAATGCTGTTGTTGAAGATCTTTTGAAAAAACTGCCCGGCGTACAGGTTGATAAGGATGGAAGCATTACGGCAGGAGGCAAGGAAGTATCGAAGGTTTTGCTTGGAGGCAAGGAGTTTTTTGCCAATGATCCTACTCTTGCCACAAAAAACGTTCCTGTAAAAATTGTTGAAAAAGTTCAGGTTCTCGATAGAAAATCGGAACAGGAACGCCTTACGGGAATAAGCGACGGACAGGAAGAAACAGTTATAAATCTCGAAATAAAAAAAGGACAGCAGCAGGGATGGATGGGAAATATCGGCAGCGGTTTGGGAAGAGATATTAAAAATGAAGCGGGAAACAAAGTAAGATTTGACGAAAACGCTTTTGTAAACAGGCTTACATCAAACAGCAGATTTACGCTTATAAGCAACTTCAGCAATACGAATACGGGACGCGGCGGACGCTTTACCTTCGGAGGAACATCAGGAAATACGACTGCAGGAATGGGAGGCATTGATATTGCTACTTTCGCTAACGACAAATTAACCATCGAGGGAAACGGATATTTCACTTACAGAAATACCAATGTCGAAAGTTCATCGAGTACGGAAACATTTTTGCAGGACAGTTCATTTTACCGAAATTCTTCATCTTTGTCGGATTCGTACAACAGAAACTATAACACAAACATACGGCTTACATACAAGCCCGACGAATATAACACAATCATATTCCGTCCGCAGGGAAGCCATTCGCATTCCGATTCATACAGCGAAAACAACTCAACTACATTAGATGGTAATTTGGATACTGTAAATAACAGCGAAAGACATACCCTAAATGAAAGCAAGACAACATCTTACGGAGCAGAATTAAATTACAGTCATAAATTCGGCAACTCGGGCAGAAATCTGTCTTTTGAACTGCAATATAACGGCAGCAACACAAACGGTTATACAAAATCAGACTCAAGAACAGAATATTATAAACAAGATTCCATTTTTAGCTTAGACCAGTTGTCAAATAATACGAATCAAAGTACAACCTATAGATTTCAAACGTCTTATGTAGAACCGCTGTCGAAAAACAATTTTTTGCAGTTTCAGTATTCATACAGCGCAAACAGCAGAAATCAGGAAACATATACTTATAATTATGACAGTATAACGGGAGATTACACATATTTTGACTCGCAGTACAGCAACAGCTATGAAAATAAATATATCAATCAGCAGATACATGTAAGTTTCAAACGAACAACAGACAAGTATAATTTACAGGTAGGAGTAAATGTCAATCCTCAATCATCGCAAAGCATACGTACGCTTTATGATAACGGAAATCCATATCTTTCAGAACAAAAACGTAGTGTTACAAATTTCGGACCTATGGCTCAGTTCCAGTATAATTTCACAAAATCGCATAATATCAGAGTCGATTACAGAACGCGAACAGGACAGCCGAGTCTGTCACAGTTAGACCCATGGGTTGATATTACAAATCCTTTGGTTATAAGCTATGGTAATCCCGATTTGAAACCAAGTTTTACACATTCACTGAATATAAGATATAATCTTAACAACCGTTCGACAATGCGCACTCTCATGGTATTCTTACGCGGAAGCATGACGCAAAACAGTATAGTATCCAAATCAGATTTTGATACGGTTGGAATTCAACATAGAACTTATGACAATGTAAACGGAGTATGGAATTTAAATGGCAATGTAACCGTTAATTTTCCCATAAATGCAACATTTCAGCTTAATTCTTCATCTCGCATGAGCATGAACCAAAATGTGAGTTTAAACAATGGGAGTAAAAATACTACTAAAAACAGTGTATTCGCGCCAAATTTAGGCATGCAGTTCAGTACTTTGTTTATGGATTTGGGCGCAGGCGGAACATTAACATTCACAAATACAAAAAACTCATTAGCCTCGCAAAACGACCAAAGCATACGCGACTACGATGTAAATGCGTGGACGACTGTTTATTTGCCGCTGAATTTTACTTTTACAAGCGATATTTCTTATAAAACAGGAAGCGGTTATGCGACAGGCTACGATGTGTCGCAAGTTGTTTGGAATGCCGGAATTGAAAAAAGTATAATGAACAACAAAGGAACAATAAAATTTTCGGTAAACGATATTTTACGGGATAAAAAGAACATAACATATTCTGCAACTGACAATTACATCCAACAATCGTTAACAAATACGCTGAATTGTTATTTTATGGTTTCGTTTACTTATAGGTTTAATGTTTTCGGAGGACAGTCGGTAAGCGGCAGCAGTTCGCCAATGGGCGGTCCCGGCGGAATGAGAATGAGATAGACTATTCCATAAAAGATACTGTTTTTAAAATATGCAGAAACGCGGCGTGTCGTGTTTCTGCATAATAATACAAAATTACATTTTTTGCCTGAAACAAAAAAACGGCATTGTTAATTTAGTATAGTTTTTTGATATTTTTCAGAATAATACATCGTGAAAATAAAATACTTACAATCACGTTTAGCTGCGTTAATGCAATACTCTTACCAAAATGCTTGCCGATGATGCTTCAACCCTCAATATGCCTTGAGCGTGTACAATTCCGCTCATATCAATTTTGCCATCATGGCAAAGCAGTTTCCATCGTCCTTCGAGCAACTTGAAATCAACAGCGTTGCGGTTTCCGTTTAATATTACTATTATGTCTTCCCAAGCATTCTCGTTTGCGCGTCCGTCAATCAGGCAGGCAATAAAATTTCTTTCGGTTTTGATAAACTTGAGATTTTTCCTGACATCGTTTGCAGTATTCATTCTAAATGCTGAATAATGTTTTCGTAATGCTGTCAATCCTTTGTAATAATTAAAAATATCCCTGTACCTTGCCTTGTTCGACCAGTTTATTTGATTGATTTCGTCGGGCGAATTAAATGTGTTGCAAATACCTTTTTTATCTCTGCAAATTTCTTCGCCGCCATAAATAAACGGTATTCCCTGTGAAATAAAAACAATGGTTTGGGCAAGCTTGTTAAAACGCAAAAGCTCGTAGCCGGTTGCATCTTCCGGCGCAGTTTCCTTGATTTTATCTACAAGGCACAAATCGTCATGACACGATACATAATTGACTGACTGTGTCGGCGCATTCGCATACGGCTGATGCGTATTTTTAACTCTTGACCAGTCAATCTGCGGATGTTTTATTGCGCCTGCAATTCCGAACTTTACGCTTTCTTCGTTTCCTTCCGTTCCCGAAACAAATCCGCCGACTTTTGAGCCGTACCGGTGTCCGCACAGGGCATCGCGCATATCATCACAAAAGACGGCGATATTATTCAGCTGCTGGACATTACGTTTCACAGCGCGTAAGTCTTCGGAAAGAGGCGATTGATTTGCAGCCCAGCCTTCGCCGTAAATAAAAATCGAAGGGTCGATAACGTCAACGGCAGCACGAACTGCATTCATGGTTTCGATGTCGTGAATTCCCATTAAATCAAAGCGAAAACCATCAATATGATATTCTGCAGCCCAGTATTTCACCGAATCGACAATATAACTGCGCATCATGGGACGTTCGCTTGCCGTTTCGTTGAAACATCCCGAAGCATTGCTCCACGAGCCATCGGCATTGTACCTGTAAAAATATTTTTGAGCGGTAAGATATAAATTGGAATTTTCGTTGAAAAAAGTATGATTGAAAACCACATCCATCACAACACGCAATCCGTTATCATGCAGCGATTTCACCATTTCTTTAAATTCGCGTATCCGTGTTTCGGGCGTGTATGGATTTGTAGAATATCCGCCTTCGGGAACATTAAAGTTTTGAGGGTCGTAGCCCCAGTTATATTTATTTTCATCAAGCCGTGTTTCGTCGATTGATGCAAAATCGAATACAGGCAGCAGGTGAACATGAGTAACGCCTAATTCTTTCAAATGGTCGATTCCTGTTGTTTCGCCTTCGGGCGATAATGTTCCACTTTCGGTAAATGACAAAAATTTTCCCCTGTTTAACATTCCCGATGTCGGCGAAACTGAAAAATCACGCACATGAATTTCATAAATAATGATGTCGGCAAAATTTTTAAGTTCGGGTTTTTTGTCGTTCTCCCAATTATCGGGATTTGTTTCCGAAAAATCAATTATTGCAGCTCTGTTTCCGTTTACTCCTGTAGATTTTGCCCAAATGCCCGGAGTTTCTGCAAGCCATCCGTCATTTATTTTTACCTGAAAAGTATAAAATTTACCTTTCAAATCGCCGTATGCTTCATAAACCCATGTTCCGTTTTTATCGGGCTGCATTCTGCATGTATCAACAGGTTTGGAACTTATAGCTTCATCATAAATGTTAAGCCTTACGCTTTCTGCCGCAGGCGACCAAAATCTGAATTTCGAACATTCGTGCGAATACGTCAACTCCAAATCATTGCCGATGTATATCGGATAGTCGTCTAAAGAACTGTATTTAGATTTGTTGTCAGTCATTATTTATAAATTTTAAAATTGAAACACATTAGACTGCAAAAATAATTATCTTTGTCGAAATGTAAAAAATATGAAAAAACTTGTTTTCGCAACAAACAATCCTCACAAGATTGATGAAATTCGCCATTTGCTTGGCTCAACATACGATATATGCGGTCTTTCGGACTTGGGTTTTACCGAAGATATTCCCGAAAATCAAACTACGCTCGAAGGAAATGCTCTCGAAAAAGCGCGGTTTGTTTACAGAAAATTCGGATTGTCGTGCTTTGCCGACGATACGGGTTTGGAAATTGATGCGCTTGGCAGCGAACCCGGAGTCTTTTCGGCAAGATATGCAGGCGAAGAAAAAAGTTCGTTGAAAAACATCGAAAAAGTTCTTTCAAAAATGCATGATGCTGAAGATCGCCATGCGCGTTTTCGCTGTGTTATTGCTTTAATTGCCGATGAAAAAGAACATGTTTTTGAAGGAACGGTAACCGGCGAAATTCTTAGCTCGCCTGTAGGCGATTTCGGTTTCGGTTACGATTCGATTTTCAAAGCCGACGGATATGATGTGTCGTTTGCACAAATGAGCCTTGCCGAAAAATCAAAAATCTCTCATCGCGCCAAAGCCATTGAAAAACTAAAAGAATTTTTAAGAACCGGAAAATAAATTTCACCTGACACGTTGATAGCGTAGTATAAGACCATATCTTTGCATAAAATATATCATAATGAAAACAATTCTGTTTATTGGAATTTATATTGAATAGTTATATAAAGCGTTCTTTGTTTAGGCATTTGCAAAACGAAAAAACGCAATACAAGAAGATTAAGAAAAATGCGACCCGGATGTTGAGTTTGACTGTCTTTACAGGTATTGAATTTGCTTTTGATGATACCGTTATGTTTATCACCTGCAGATTACCTAACTTTCTGTATATCTTTTAAATTTAGCATAATATTAATTTAATCTATAAATACCTAATAAAATTTTCTATAATAATTCCGATGCGATTTGTTTCTTATTTTCCTAATATCTCAATGAATAATTATTCACTGTATCTTCCCTTATTAAGTTCTTTTGAAAAATTCAGCTTACGTTTCGCTGTGAATATCTCAATCTATGCCTCTCTTGTTGAAAATCAAATGGCCGAAATTAATTGAAAATATAAATTTATTTTTGTATCCATCATAATAATACAGCGTTGTGCTAATCGGACCAATAGGCGATTGCCAAACTACAGCGCCATATCCTGTAAAAGAACGGTTTTTAAATTTAGCGCCGTAAATTATTTCATTATTTTCGTCCTTTTTTAGTTCGCGGTACGGTTGAAAAACATATAATCCGCCCTTAAAATATACTTTTTTTGATAAGGAAAATATCGGCATTATGCCGGCTGCAATATACGAAGTTGCTCTGAAATTTTCCAAAAAGACAGTTTTGCTGTGCTGCGTAGGCTGAAATGCCGGCGCTAAAAATAGAGTAGGGTAGTAGCCCGAAAGAGATGTTTTTTGCGAAATAACGCCTTCTACCAAATATCCGACAGAAAATTTTTTGGAAATATTAAAATATTTTTCTTCGTAAAGTTTTATCGAAAAAATGCTTTTTGAGCTTTTTTGTTTTTCAAACACAGAAGTATTTCCCGGAATATATCTGCCCGTGCCTGTTAGAAATAGTAACTTTATTTGCCATTTTCTTCCTTCGGTTGGATATTCGATATAATTTAAGTTGTTTCTGTAAATTTCGGCGCCAGATGTAAAATAATTAAGTTTGTGTGTATCAGCGGTGTCGGATACCAAAAAGCTGCGAGTTTGATAATACTTGTTTTGATTCATTCCGACAGTTGCATTTATTCTGAAAATTGTATTGCGATTTACAATATAACCGCCGCCAATTTGATAATGAACATCTTGCTGTTTCAAATAAGCAGGTTTTTCATCTTCAATAAAAAAATCGGTTCTGCTTTCGTAATAATCATAATTATTGTAGCGAAAATATTGTTCCCAAAAAACAGGCAGTTTGAAAGGATAATCGCGCCGCAATCCAAGCTGCGCCGCCGAATACAGTTTCCCGTAATGAAAATTCACGCTGTATCGCGAATATGCTTTTCCCCAGTATTTATGTTCAAATCCAAGATATGTCTGATGTAACAATGTTGACGAAATATTTGCGCCGAATGCAAGCTTATTGTTCGAGCCAAGCGTTACCTGAAGCAGAACATCAAAATTTTCGGAAATCGAATCGTAAACAGCTGCAGGGAAAATTGACGCAACAACTCCCGTTTCTACAATTTTGAAATATCTTTCTTTGAAGCGGGACATCGATATTGTACCGTCTGTGCTATTTTTGCCCTGACTGATCATTTTTTGTATGAAATTTTTTTCTCTGTCCGAGATTTTAGTTCCTGTTACATTTATGTTTTTAAATTTACTTTGCGGCAAGGTTGCTTTGAATGCTTTGCGCTGCATTGAAACGTCATCGGCGGAACGCCGCACGGCAATTCTTTGCTTTATCGAATCTATCAGTTTTAATGTATTTTGATAACCGGCTTCAATTATCTCATCCATTTTTGAAAATTCGAATATATCAACATCATCAAATTTTGTATCGATGCGGATGCTTTTCTCTTCGGGCATTGTATAATCGGTATCGTTTATCATCATTTTTTTCAGCTGATCAAGAATATTATCTTCATTTACAAAGGTTTCATTGTCCGAACATTTGCTTCCTAAAATAAAATCGGGGTGAAAATCATTTTCCATAACATCCCATGGAAAATTATTGTAAATACCGCCATCAAAAAGAAGAGCAGAATCAATCATAATTGCCTTAAATGCAAGCGGAAATGTCATTGATGCCCGAACCGACATTCCCAAATCGCCATTGCGCGAAACAAACGCTTTCTTTGCATTAATATCGGCAGAAACACAGCGAAACGGAATAAAAAGATTATCGAAATTTTCTTTACATGCAGCCGTTGCACCTGCAAAAAGGTCAAAAAATGCAATGTCCATGGGATATGGCGATATTATGCTTGTTGGCAAACTGATTTTTAATGGGATTTTCTTGCCTTTTTCAATATTAAATTTAACCAAAAACAATTCCGATGTCGGCTCTTTCGATAATGCATTATAACGATACTTGTCGTCGATATTTCCCGAAAGCCAGTTTTCAAAATCATTTGATTTAAAAATTTCTATCATTTCGTCGGCAGAATATCCCGATGCATAAAGTCCTCCGACTATTGCTCCCATTGAAGTTCCTGCAATATAATCAACAGGAATATCATTTTCTTCCAAAGCCTTTATTACTCCAATATGCGATAATCCTCTTGCGCCGCCGCCGCTCATTACCAAACCCACGCTTTGCGAACATACAGGCAAAGACAACAGCATGAAACAAAACGATGTCAACAAATTTTTGATTATTTTATATTTTATGGGCATTATTACGAATTATTATTATGCAAAATTACATAAAAAATATATAATAACAATATTGATAAATTAAAGATTGAAAAAATCGACAGGTTTTGAAGCACTGTCGGATTAATATTTATAATCCTGTAAAACTTGCTGTCAACAATATGTTTTTACTCTTTATCTGTCATTATCTGTTCATCATCCATTGTCGTGCGCTGCACCATTCTTTCTCGCAGTTCGGTAAGTTCAATCAGTAAATGTAAACTGAAGTAAGCTCTAAAATAAAAAAATAATTAACTTTGTATCAAAATATTATTGATAAAGCATGAAAATTGTAACTTATCAATGAATTAGGTTTATTGCATCAGATATAATGAACGGTAAAAATCAAAATATTACAGCAGGTGACTTGCGATACGGCAGTCGAGGTGTATCGGCTTCAAAAGAAGATGTGCACAATGCCATAAAAAATCTGGACAAAGGTCTTTTTGTGAAACCATTTTGCAAAATCGTTCCCGATGTGCTTTGCAGCGACGATAATTACTGTATTGCAATGCACGCAGATGGTGCGGGAACCAAGTCGTCGCTGGCTTACGCATATTGGAAAGAAACGGGCGACATGAGCGTGTGGAAAGGAATTGCTCAGGATGCTGTTGTCATGAATATCGACGATTTGCTTTGCGTGGGTATTACCGACAATATTCTTTTATCTTCGACAATAGGACGAAACAAAAAATTGATACCGGGAGAAGTAATTGCCGAAATAATAAACGGAACAGACGAATTTGTAAGACAAATGAAAAAATTCGGTATAAACATTACGCTTACAGGCGGTGAAACTGCCGATGTAGGCGACCTTGTTCGCACAATCATTGTTGACAGTTCGGTAGCAGCTCGAATCGAAAAAAGTAAAATAATCGATAATGTAAATATAGCAGTCGGAGATGTAATAGTCGGATTGGAGTCGCACGGAAAAGCCGTTTATGAAAACGAATACAACGGAGGCATGGGAAGCAACGGACTGACATCGGCGCGGCACGATGTGTTTTGTAAAATGCTTGCAAAAAAATATCCCGAAAGTTATGACAGCGCAATACCCGAAGAGCTTGTTTATTCCGGAAAATACAGCCTGACCGATATGGAACCGAGAACAGGATTGACTGTCGGTAAGCTGGTCTTGTCGCCAACGCGAACATATGCGCCTGTTGTAGCCGAAATTCTTAAAATCATGCGAGCCGATATTCACGGAATAATTCACTGTTCGGGCGGAGGACAGACAAAAATCATGAATTTTATTGAAAATTATCATGTCGTAAAAGACAGTCTTTTTCCTGTTCCGCCGCTTTTTGAAATTATACAAAACGAATCGCAAACCGACTGGAAAGAAATGTACAGGGTTTATAACATGGGACATCGACTCGAATTTTATGTAAATCCGCAAAAAGCGAAAACGATAATTGAAACGGCAAAAAAGTTTAATGTAAGCGCAAAAGTAATAGGTCGGGTAGAAAAATCACCGAAAAAAAAATTGACCATAATCACCGAAAACGGAAAATTTGTTTATAACTGAAATAATATTTAATATCATGTATAAAAATTTTAATTCATATATAGAAGATTGTATAAGGAAAAACTGGGACTTGCCTGCACTGTCGGATTATCACGGCGAAACAAACTGCTACCATGACATAGCAAGACATATAGCCAAACTGCATATACTTTTCGAGCAATGCGGAATAAGGAAAGGAGATAAAATATCGCTGGCAGGACGAAACTCGTCAAACTGGGCGGTATCTTTTCTTGCAACGCTTACTTATGGCGCGGTTGCCGTACCTATTCTTCACGAATTTAAATCGGATAATGTGCATAATATAATAAATCATTCCGAATCCAAATTTTTATTCGTCGGAGATGTTGTTTGGGAAGGATTAAGCGCCGACGAACTGCAAAATGTAAATGCGATAGTTCAGATAAACGATTTTAATTTTCTGCATGTAAAAAAATCATCCGCAACCGAACTGAATAATGCTGTAGATGATATTTTCGGCAAAAAATATAAGAATGGCATTGCTCCCAATGATGTAAAGTATCACAACGATGTATCCGAAGAGCTTGCAATGATAAATTACACATCAGGTACAACAGGATTCTCAAAAGGCGTAATGCTTCCATACAGGTCGCTCGTTGCAAACCTCGAATATGCATGTAATGTTTTGCCTCAGTTGAAAGGCGGCGGTGTTGTTTCGATGCTGCCAATGGCTCACATGTACGGACTGATATTCGAGACAGTTTTTACTCTTGTTTCCGGTTGCCACATACATTTTCTTACGCGAATGCCTACGCCTAAAATAATTCTCGAGGCATATTCCTCGGTAAAGCCGCGCCTTATAATATCAGTTCCCTTAATTGTGGAAAAAATATTCAAGCGGAAAATAAAGCCGCTACTCGAAAAACCGGCTGTGCGCTTTTTAATGAAAATGCCGATAATAAAACAAAACATAAAAAAGAAAATACTTAAATCAATAAATAATTCGTTTGGCGATAATGTGCTGGTAGTTGTGATTGGCGGCGCTGCATTTAACAGCGAAGCGGAAGCATTTTTCAAGGAAATAGGATTTCAATATACCGTAGGTTACGGAATGACGGAATGCGGACCTCTTATCTCATACGATGACTGGACAACAACTCATATTTATTCATGCGGAAAGCCCATACCGTGCATGCAGCTGAAAATCGACAGCCCGAATCCCGAAACGGGAATAGGCGAGATAATGGTAAAAGGCGAAAATGTATTTTCGGGATATTATAAAAATCAAAATGCAACAGCCGCAGCATTCGATGCCGATGGCTGGTTTCATACCGGAGATCTGGGCATTCTTGACAGCGATGGCTATCTTTATATAAAAGGTCGAAGTAAAAATATGATACTTGGTCCTTCGGGGCAAAACATATACCCCGAAGAAATAGAAGACAGGCTGAATAACCTGTCGTACATAAACGAATCTATTGTAATCAACAACAATGGAAAATTAGTAGCGCTTATTTATCCCGATTACGAACTTGCATATTCAGAGAACTTAACCGACAATGATTTGGAAAAAATTTTGGAAAACGAAAAAAACGAATTAAATAAAAACCTTCCGGGTTACAGTCAGATATCGAAAATAAAACTTTATCCCGAAGAATTTGAAAAAACGCCAAAGAAAAGTATTAAAAGATTTCTGTACGAGAGATAAGTTTGCATCGACAAACTTAGGCAGCTTCAAGTATCAAATGCAACTTTTTGTAAAACCTTTCTATGGTCGCTTCAAAATTGAGCAATTTTCTTGGATGCCTGTTTATTTTGATTTGCTTAGTACATGACAAAAATTTGGTGTACACTTAGAATTATTTGAATATCAACAAGATATGCTTTTTTATTTGGAAATGACCTTGAAAATTCGTATCTTTACGGCTGGTTTCCAATTAGTTGTAATGAAGACGAACAATTTCAAGGTCGAGTACAAAA
>JAIRZQ010000172.1 GCA_031267135.1 Prevotellaceae bacterium | reverse complement strand
TTTTGTACTCGACCTTGAAATTGTTCGTCTTCATTACAACTAATTGGAAACCAGCCGTAAAGATACGAATTTTCAAGGTCATTTCCAAATAAAAAAGCATATCTTGTTGATATTCAAATGATTCTAAGCATACATCAAATTTTTGTCATGTACTAAAAAAAAATCTTCCATATTTTAACCTCCTGTTTTTTGCAAATTTAATAAAAAACTGTAAAGTTTCAAAAACGATAACAACAAACAAATCAAAAAATAAAAAATTAACAAATTGTCTGCACAGGAGCGGACGTTAAACAAAAATTATGAGAAAAAATATTATTTTAATTTTAATCTACTTATGCAGTATCATTATTTTGCAGTCGTGTGCTGCTGCAATTGCCGTTAAGGGAAAAGTTTCGGCAGTTTCACATGGAAACGAAATTGTAGTTAATCCTGAATTGCGCGAATTTTTGAGAAAAAATCCCAATCCCAGAGTAGTATTGCGGGTTCCTTCTACAACCAGCAATGTAACCGTAGCCGAATCGGAACGAAACAGCGAATACAACAGTCTGTACGGACGTATAGAAAAAGAACTGATGAAAGAAGGATATACGATTCGCGACAGAAATTTGCTTTCGTCGGGGCAAAATTTGAGTTACAGGGATATAGGTGAAAAAATTGAAACCGATATTATCATTGAAATTGTTTCTATCACTGAAAGTAAGATTTCTGATGAAAACAAAAAAGTTACATTTGAGAAAACGGTAATACCAACTACAAAAAAATGTTTCCTGATAAAAAGAAATTAATTAATGAACTTGACAAACAGATGAATAATGCGTTTACTGTAGAAAATTATACGGTAGATTGTAAAGTTATACTGGTTAATGAGGGTACCACAGTTGGCATGTTTACATTTAATTATTGCCGTTGCAGTGAAGCGCCATGCGTTATAGAAGTAAGAACGAATAAAGCTGGTAAAGAATACTGGATAGCTCCTGAGTCCGAAGTTCTCATAGTAAGACCGGAAGGTAATAACAGCTGGTATTCAAGAGTAAATTTTGTGGAAAAATTAAATGATATTAGTGAAATTCTTGCTCGTGATTTGGTGAAAATTTTACAGGGAAAGTAAAATACATGTATTTTAAAATTATTTAATTCTCCATTCGGCGTAGGTTCTGCCCAATATAATCAAGTTAAGGAAAAACCGTTTTTCGTCATTGCGAGCGAAGCGAAGCAATCCATAAAGAGTTTAATCTGTATGCTTCGGTGTTTCAAGTCATCGACAGTGCGCCGTGCGAAACCGTACAGGGCAAGTTCTTTTCCGATATTTCATATTCATGGCGGCAATCATTAAATTTTAAAATTAAAAACAATCAATCGGAATTGTATTTTTTTAGTACTTTTGCGCGCAAATTGAATTTATTTTATTAAAACACAAACAAATTATGCCACAAATTTCAGAAAAGGGCAAATCAATGCCCGCATCGCCAATTCGTAAATTAGTACCGTATGCCGAAGCTGCAAAAAAGCGCGGAATAAAAGTTTATCATTTAAATATAGGACAACCTGATATTATTACGCCGCCAATGGCTTTGGAAGCCGTAAAAAAATACGATGCAAAAGTTATAGAATACAGCCATTCGGCAGGAAACGAATCGTATCGGATAGGACTTGCAAAATATTATAACAATATAGGAATTGACATCAACGAAAACGATATGATTATTACCACAGGAGGTTCGGAAGCAATAACTGTCGCAATGATGTCGTGCTTGAACGAAGGTGACGAAATCATTATTCCCGAACCGTTTTATACTAATTATAATGCTTTTGCACTTCAGGCAGGAATAAAAGTTGTACCGATAAAAACTACCATTAACAATAATTTTGCGCTTCCTGCTATCGCCGAATTTGAAAAAATCATAACTCCGCGAACAAAAGCCATAATGATTTGCAATCCTAACAATCCAACCGGCTATCTTTATTCGGCGGCAGAACTCGAATCGTTACGCCAAATAGTCATGAAATACGACTTGTATCTTTTTGCCGACGAAGTTTATCGCGAGTTTTGCTATGATGGAAACACGCACATTTCGTGCATGACGCTTAAGGATATTGAGCAGAATGTAGTGTTGGTGGATTCTGTTTCAAAGCGTTACAGCATGTGCGGAGTGCGAATAGGAGCGTTGATTTCCAAAAACAGGGATGTTATTGATGCTGCATTGCGCTTTGCTCAGGCTCGATTGTGTCCGCCGTCTTACGGGCAGGTTGCAGCTGAAGCGGCGCTCGAAACTCCGGCAGGCTATTTTACCGATGTTTACAACGAATATATTGCAAGGCGAAATTATATGGTCGAAGCCCTTAACAGAATCGAAGGCGTGTATTGCCCCAAGCCTAAGGGCGCATTTTATACTGTTGTAAAATTGCCTGTTGATGATTCAGACAAATTTGCCCGCTGGCTGCTCGAAGAATTTGAGTATGAAAAACAAACCGTAATGGTTGCGCCTGCTACGGGTTTTTATGCAAGCGAAGGAATGGGGAAAAATGAAGTCCGTATCGCATACGTTTTGAAAATCGAAGATTTGAAAAATGCCATAATATGCCTTGAACATGCTTTGAAAGCATATCCCGGCAAAACTGCAGAACAGTAAACAGGCAAATTTAATTATAGCATTTACGGAAAAACGATTGCATCCTCGAAAAGATGCAGTCGTTTTTTTTATTTAGTCGTTCCTTACGAATAAGTTTATTATAAACGATTATTGCGTAGGTTGATTTGTGTCAGGTAAAAATAACTGACTGTTAGAAATACGGCTAATTGCGTTTTTACTATTCCTGGCTTGCATCCTGTAGTCACGAAAATTCGGCTTTTTAGGCTGTAATAATACCTCAAAAAAAGATTTCAAATTCTCATGAAAAAGAACGTCATACCTTAAAAGGCGAAAGGTTGCTTGTAAAATTATTAATCAGGTGTCAGGCGTTGATGAGTTTCAATACCTGTCGTTTTTTATTCTTCCACGCATGGAGTAAAGCCATTTTACAGTGTAATGTAAATTAAATTTACCACATAATGGATAAATGTTTAGATTATGATGGCAGGATTCATAACGGAAAATTTTATTTTCTTACAGCTTGCATAATATTACAAATAAATACTATCTTTGCACAAGTTTAACTTGTAAATGTATTGCCGATATGAGCAAAATTAAATTGACGGTTGATGGTGAAGAAAGGAATGTTTTGTTTTTTCAACCGATTATTTTCACCCCGACCCTCTCGACAGGGTTTGGATGCCCAAAGAATTACTGGATATTCATAAACAATCGGGATTGATAGATGCCGGTTACGAGCAGCCGTACTTTCGTACGCTTAAGGATTTCGACAGGCATTCGCCGCGGGCTTACCGTGCGACAGGCGAGCCGTTTGGCGGGCTGTTCCGCATAGTAATGGAATCGACAGGCAATGACGACCTGTTTTACCACTGGTTTAAAACTACCCTGGCAACGCACGGCATGATTGAGTTTTACAGTTCAAAAGACGAAGACCTGCCATTCCGCCGTTTGGAATTCTGGGATGGCTGGATAAGCGAACTGTCGGAAACAATGACTTCTACAGGCAGCATACCGATGCTGCTATACTGCGAAATATCGCCCGCCACGGTGCGATACAACAAAAGCCTCGTGTTTCAGAAAAACTGGTTTATTACCGATATAAACCAGAAACAGGTGAAAGAGAAAAGCGAGGAAAAAGAAATTGTTTCGGTGCAATGGATTGACAGGGACAC
>JAIRZQ010000138.1 GCA_031267135.1 Prevotellaceae bacterium | reverse complement strand
AACTATTATCTTTGCGATTATTGGAACATCTTTCCGTTTATATGCAATATACAAAATTGATAGATTTTGAGTAATTTGTTTTGCCTTTTCTTTTAATTTTACAATCATTTATTTATCTTATTATTTTGTGAATATTATTTTATTCAGCCATATTCCCAACAATACGAATAATATGCACAAAACATTATTCAACAATATATTCACAACAGCGTTTTTAATGTTTCCGTTCATAAAATATTGAACTGTTTCCAATGAATATGTTGAAAAAGTTGTATAACCTCCAAGAAAACCAGTTACTAAAAATAATTTCCATTTAATATTTATGGAAAACAGGGCAAAAATATTTATCAAAAAACCTATTATTAATGCTCCAATACAATTAACAACAAGAGTGCCTAAAGGAAACTTAATTGATATGGAAAAATTTATGTATTGAGTCGAAAAATACCGTAATAATGCTCCAATCCCACCACCAATAACAATATATAAATAATTCATTAATGATTTCTCCTGTAAATATTTATATTACATTAAAAAAACGAAAAATGCAACAGTTTTAGCCGGGAGCATGGCGCATAACGTTTCGGCTGTTTACGACGTTTGGGCGGCACAATAACGCAAACCGTAGGTTTGTGTGCCGCCCAAATGTGCCGGAGCAACGGCGTGGGAATGGAGCGTAGCGGAATGACCTAGCAGTTGCGGAGGCCGAGCCGCCTACTGGCGGCGAAGCGTAAACAGTCCTGTTATGCGCAGTTTTGAATGCCTGCTACATATTTTGTTTGGTTATAGTCTTTACCCTTGATAAAATAAAATTTTCTTTCTCTTTTGGAATATAAATCAATGGTTGCGGAGCATGTTCAATCGATATGTCTATTGATTTTACATCAAATTTTAAAACATAATCACCAAGCTCTCTTGCATTAATAAACCCGTCATTATTTATATCAGCTCTCCCTTCCAAGCCATTAAGCAATATGTACGTAAAAAGACCATGTCCTAATTCTACTGCCTCAAGTGTATATTCTCCTCCAATAGCAGGCAAAAAAACAATCGCTTCAACTTTTCGCAAGTCGCTTATTAATTTTGTATTTACGTCTGTATCAAAGATAACGATTTTAGTGCCTGTAACATTTAAAACGGGTAATATATCATTTATTGATATACAATTACTAAATATACCATTTGATCTTATTGTATCAGATGGAAAATACAAATAATTATTTGAATTATCATTATATCCGTGTCCGGAAAAATATAATACTATTATATCATTTTTATTTGCCTGATATAAAGAATTTAGAGCGCCTAAAATACCATTCCGTGTTCCGTCAAGTATCAATTGATTATAAACATGATTATATAATAACCCTTCTTGATCTTTGAAACTTTGATTTATACTTCGAGCGTCCGATATAGCAAAACGCAGATCTCCTCCATCGACATTTTTATATTTGTTTGTTCCGATAGATACGAGCCATAGATTTGGCATTTGATATTTAAATTCTATTTCCACAGCGGTGCTTGCATTAATTGTTACAGGGCGTCGGTCGGTTTTTCCGTCAGGATATGTCATTGTTAATATATAAGTACCCGCCTGAAATTCAGAAAATATTTGCGAACTCATCGGTTGAAAATCAACAACAATACTTTTATTTGAACCAGTGATTTCTAATTTCCCGCTTGATGACGATGAAACAATTAAAGTGCATTGCGCAACGCCTGTCGTGTTTTTATTTGTCGGAATATCCGTATCTTTTATAGAATATGAATTGAGAGCTTGAACTTTACCCGTTCTAACATCTAATGTTCTAATATATAATCGGCATAGATTCCCGCTGCCGGAAATTGAACAGGACACAACGCTTTGCGCTCCATATTTTTCAACTATTGAAATAACGTCACTGTCATTAACAACGCCGGACATTTGAAAATTATGCTCTTTATTTATACTGTCCAGTTCTTCTCGTTCAACTATTTCAAAATTTCCATGGTTTACCAAAGAGACGGCTATTTCCCGCAAGACATAATTTGTTAATTCCTGATAGTCAACAGACGTATTTACCATTGCAATTTTTGTATACAAAGGTATTTTTTCGATAATGTTATTTGAGGCGTCAACAATTGCGTTATTCAAGGTTGATTCAAGATCAATATGCTCATCTTTAATGGATGCGCATGAAAAGAGCAAGGGAATAAGAAAAATAAAACAAAAATACTTTCTATTCATATTATTTCTCCAAAAAGTTTACTGTATCCAGAGCAACTCTTTCAATTTAATCTGCCTATATATTTATACAAAAAGTTTCATTCAAAATTGCGTATAACGTTCCGGCTGTTCGCGACGTTTTGCCCGCCCCCATGAAGCAACCGCAAAGGCGCGTAATCCGTTCTTACCCCGCCTTTGCGGTTGCGGGGCGGGCAAAATGTGCCGCAGCGAAGGCGCGGGAATGCAGCGCAGCGGAATGACCTAGCCGTTGCGGAGGCCGAGCCGCCTGCCGGCGGCGAAGCGCGTACAGGCCTGTTATGCGATGCGCCACACTTGCTACGAAGCCGCCGCGCACGGACGCGCGGCGGTCT
>JAIRZQ010000086.1 GCA_031267135.1 Prevotellaceae bacterium | reverse complement strand
ATTGGTTTATTTTTTTAGCTCGATAACGCAAAATTAACCAAAAAAGGGCTGATTTCTATCTTTTAGAAATCAGCCCTGATTTTGTGCACTCAAAAAAGTTTTAGCGGACAGTAATAATTAAATTTAAAACATACAGTTATGAATAAGGAAATTTTGACTTACAAGCGAATATTGCAGCGTTTGACAGTTTCGCAGAATGTACAGGTTTTACATGCTATTTATGACGATGTACAACCTTATGTGGCAAAGCTACAGGCTATTGAGCCGGTGTGTAAAACTTTTGGCAAAGAACTTTCGATTATGGACGATTTTTTAAGGAAAAATCCCAAAGCGTTTGAAACCGAAGAGATTGTCAAAAAGGATGCTGCGCGCGATTTTACTGTTCGCGCCGTGATTGCAAAAGTGCAGTATCACTACGATTTTGCCTTTACAGCCGAATACAGGGAAGATGCCCGCCGGCTTCTCCATGTTGTTGAGAAATATAAGGATGCAGCCAAAAAGGAATACGAATCGGAAACGGCATTGTTGCGCAGTCTTGTAAACGAATTGCAGCAAATGCCCGACCTTACCGACCGCTTCGATATTACAGGCTTGGCAGCCGGATTGAAACAGGAAAACGAAGACTTTGAAGCGCTCTACAACGCACGCGCGCAAACGGTGCACGACAGCCGTATAAGGGGCAACGCCACAAAGTACCGTACATCCGTAAACAGAGCATTCGACAATATATGCAAAGTCGTTAGAGGACTGTTACTTATGCCCGTAACAGCAGATGAAAAAACTGATACAGAAAGCATCATTGACGTTATCAACGCACAAATCAGTCAGGCAACCACCGTGTATAACCGACACGCAGGCACTACGGCAGGAAAGAAGAAAGAGGATATAATTGAAACATAAGGCGAATAATAAGAAACCGGGAAATACGTTAATGATTTACTAAAAAAATATCACTGCGAATGAAGTGAAGCAATACGGAAAAATTGAACGTGAAAATCTTGTACAAAGATATAGCCAAAAAGCGGTAAACTTTTGACTTACCGCTTTCTAACTATTTTTAATAGTTGCTTTGTGAGGGGGGTGTTATTTCAAATTCTCAAAGATGGTTCCCGCGGGCGTTCCATATCGGTTTTGTCTTTTGCTATTGAAAAACCGGAAACTGTTGCGCTGAAACTTTACAAAAACAGATATATGACGAACGGAGTAAAAACAATACATGGACATTTCTGTCGATTAATTCATTGATAAATAACTATGCATACGTACGCATGAAAATTTTCTCATGACTTTCAGGTTACAATTGAATGTTTTTTTTCGTACTTTTGTCGCCGGATTGAGGTCATACAGCCTCATATAATATGAAAGAGAAAAAACAGATTTCAAGTGACTTACAACTAAAAAACAGTAAACCCTATTTGCTCTTCACGCTGTCTGCAATGGCGGCATTTGCACCGTTGATTACCGATATGTATCTGCCAAGTCTGCCTGCATTGACAGCGTATTTCGATACATCTACTTCGCTGGTACAGCTCACTATTTCGACAAGCATGCTTGGAATAGCCCTTGGACAGTTGCTTTTTGGTCCCGTCAGCGACAAAACAGGGCGTCGCCGACCGCTTTTCGCGTCTTTTATCCTTTATTTGCTGTCAACCGCCGGCTGTTTGTTTGCCCGAAACATTTACCTGTTAATCGGGTTCCGTTTCCTGCAGGGCTTTGGGGCTGCCGGAAGCATTGTCATTTCAAGATCGGTAGCTACCGATTTGTTTAAAGGGAAGGATTTGCTGTCATTTCTTGCACTGATTGCAGCCGTGCAGGGAATTGCGCCGATAGTTGCGCCTGTTGCCGGAGGCGTATTGCTGCTGTTTACCAACTGGAAAGGCATATTCTTTTTTCTCGGTATTCTCGGATTAGTCGTGCTGGGAGTAAGCACATACCTGAAAGAATCGCTTCCGTCCCACAAGCGCGCGAAAGTTCCCGCATCGCATATCTTTAAGTTTTTTGCTCTCGTTGTGAAAAACAGGCTGCTAATGCTTTATATCGCCCTGCTGTCGTTTTCCATGGCGATTATGTTTGCCTATATTGCGTCATCGCCCTTTATTTTTCAGGAACATTACGGCGTTTCGCCTGTCGCCTACAGCATCTTTTTTGCCGTCAATGCGCTGGCGCTGACTGTCGGCAATATCCTGTCGGCAAAGCTGAAAAACCCTCGCCGGACATTGAAATACAGCGTGACAGGGCTGTTTGTTTGCAGCTTGCTGACAGGCGTTTTGCTGCTATCGGATGCCGCCATTGTTTATTTTTGCCTTGCGCTTTTCCTGTCCCTGTTTTTCGCAGGAGCTACTTTCCCTGTTTCCACTAATCTGGCGCTCGATTTGGAGGAAAAATACAAAGGTACGGCTTCTGCTATTCTTGGCGCAAGCACGTTTCTTATAGGCGGTATCGTAATGCCATTGTCGGGTTTGGGGAATATTTTACATTCAACGGCTTATACGATGACCGGAAGCGCATTGATTGCCCTTTTCCTGCTTTTTGCGATTAATAAAAAAACTAATCAACAGTATTATAAATAAACATTTTAAATTTAGAAATTATGGCATCAGAAGAAAAAAACCGTAAGTTCAAGTAGCTATTGCAACTGAAATAAAAAAAACTCAGTTAAGAGTAATTCCCCTAACGGAGTTTAAGAAAAATGTCTTATTTTAGTTGTTATAATGAATAAAAATCAAAATTAACAAGTGCCCAAGAAAATTGCTTAATTTTGAAGCGCCGATGAAAAGGTTTTACAAAAAGTTGCATTGAATACTTGAAGCTACGAAGAATTATAATTTAAATTTTTATTCACCAAAAGAAATTTTCTTCCTATATTTGCAAAACAAAAAAGTTGTATGCACTTGTTGAATCTAATCTTTTGTAAAATTTTAATGCCTGCGCATGTAAATTGATTTTTTTTATAACTTTGTCGGTCAATATTGCAATATACATTCATAAATGGGAAAAAGAAAAGAAAAAATATATAAGATATTAGGGAAAAAATATCATTTTTCCGTTTATAACGATACCGATTACGAGCAGGTTTGGAGAGCGCGTCTTTCGGGCTGGCTTGTTTTGAGCATTATTATTCCTGTAATTCTCATTGCGTTTTTTTTGTTTTTTTTAGTTATTGCCTATACTCCCATTCGCAATCTTATTCCCGGCTATCCCAACAGTACGATACGCCAAAGAATTATAAGCAATGCCGAAAAACTTGATTCACTCGAAAATGCGGTTGCTTCGTGGGAAGGATATTTCAATTCGATTCAATCGTTTGTTTCGGGAGAAATAGATTCCATAACAAATGAAAATATTAATCTGGATTCTATTATCAACACTACCATTGCAGAATATCCTCTGCTGCCCGAAGATTCCGTATTCAGGGAAGAAATTGAACAGGAAGAAATTTCTCGGCTTTCGACAAAAAACAAGAATATAATATTTGAAAACATGTATCTGTATCCGCCGCTGAAGGGAGAAATAATAACCCTGTTTGATGCGAATACAAAACAGTTTGGTATTGATATTAAAGCAAGCACAAGTCCTATTGTTACGGCTACATTCGACGGAATGATAATTTTTGCGGGATGGACGCCTAATGATAATTATGTTGTGCAAATTCAGCACGGCAATAACCTGATATCGATATACAAAGGAAATAGTACTGTGTTTAAATCTACAGGCGAGCGTGTAAATTCGGGAGAAGCAATAGCTTCAGTAGGAACGGCAAACGGAGCGAAAGGCAATTGCCTGCATTTTGAATTATGGCAAAACGGAATTCCTATAGATCCTACAATTTATATTCAATTTTAATGAAAAAAAAACGCATAGCAATACTTGGCTCTACCGGTTCTATAGGCACGCAAGCGCTTGATATTGTACGTGCTCATAGCGATAAGTTTGCTGCGGAAGTTCTTGTTGCCAACAATAATGCCGAACTGTTGATACGGCAGGCAATAGAATTTCAGCCGAATGCAGTGATAATTGCAAATGAGCAAAAATACGCTTATGTAAGAGATGCTCTCGACCGGTACCCGGTAAAAGTTTTCACAAAATCCGAATCGGTAGAACAGATAATTTGCAGTGAAAATATTGATACTGTCCTTGCGGCAATAGTAGGATACGCAGGATTGAAACCTTTGATCAGTGCAATAAAATCAAAAAAAACAATAGCTTTGGCAAATAAGGAAACACTGGTAGTGGCGGGCGACTTGATTATGAACCTGGCAGAACAGCATAATACTCCTGTTATTCCTGTTGACTCCGAACATTCGGCGATTTTTCAGAGCATTTTAGGCGAACCTAACAGGATAGAAAAAATATTGCTTACTGCTTCCGGCGGACCATTTTTTAATGCCGACAGCAAATATATTGAAAATGTAACAAAGACAGATGCGCTGAAGCATCCTCGATGGACAATGGGCAAAAAAATTACTATCGACTCGGCAACAATGATGAATAAAGGTTTTGAAGTAATTGAAGCGCATTGGCTTTTTGATGTTAAACCCGAACAAATCCAGATTGTTGTTCATCCGCAGTCAATAGTGCATTCTATGGTTCAGTTTGTCGATGGTTCGGTGAAGGCGCAATTAAGCGAACCTGACATGCGAATAGCCATTGCCTATGCTCTCAATTTCCCGATACGATTGCCGCTTGACAATAAACGTATTGATTTTTCCAAATTCGTGACACTGGAATTTCAATATCCGAATATCGAAAAATTTCCCTGCATAGCGCTGGCATACAAAGCTCTTGATAAAGGAGGGAATACAGCCTGCATAATGAATGCTGCTAACGAAATCGCCGTTGAAGCGTTTCTTAACGATAAAATCAAATTTTTGCAGATAGCCGACATTATAGAAAAAACAATGAATACGACAATGTTCATACAAAATCCGAATATTGACGATTACATTGCAACCGATACAGAAGCGCGAAACATAGCAAAACGATTATTAAATTAATAAAATAAAATTCAAAAAACATGGACATATTAATAAAAATTTTACAGCTGATTTTAAGTTTGTCAATTCTGGTAATTGTACACGAATTCGGGCATTTTTTCTTTGCGCGTCTTTTTAAGATGCGAGTCGATAAGTTTTACCTGTTTGCCAATCCTTACATATCTATTGTGAGATTCAAAAAAATAAACGGAAAACTGCATGTAAAATGGTTTTCGCGCAATGATAAGAATATACGCAGGAAACTTGACGAAAAAGGCATTCAAGTTCTTGACAAAAAAGGTCGCCCAGAAGTAGAACTTGTTCCGCTTGCAGAATTGCCCGACAATAACTGGCACAAATATCCCGAAACTACCGAATGGGGAATAGGATGGCTGCCCATTGGCGGGTATTGCAAAATCAGCGGAATGATTGATGAATCAATGGACGTTGAGCAAATGAAACAGGCAGCAAAGCCATGGGAATTTCGCTCAAAGCCGGCATGGCAGCGACTGTTGGTAATGATTGGCGGAGTTTTGTTTAATGTGATTTTGGCAATTATGATTTATTGGGGAATGCTGTTTACATGGGGCGAAAGCTATCTCGCAAACAGAGATGTAAAAAACGGCGTCAGTTGCAGCCCTTTGGCACAGAAAATAGGTTTCAGAAATGGCGATAAAGTTATAAATCTTGATGGCGACACTGTCGTAAATTTCAGCGATATACAAATAAAAATTATCAGAGATAGAATTAAAACCGTAGAAGTAGAGCGTAACGGCGAAAAGGCAACAGTTCAAATTGCCGATACCTGCATCAGCGAAATACTAAAAGACAGGGAATTTTTAAATCCTCGAATGAAATTCATTGTATCGGGAGTTCAGGAAGAATCGGCGGCGCACAAGTCGGGAATACAACAAAACGACAGGCTTATTGCAATAAATTCGCAAAATATGGAATATTTCGACGAAATTGCTCCCTTTCTGTCGGAAAATAAATCGAAAACCGTAGAATTAAAACTCATTCGTAATAATGACACCATTGTTCTTCTCGCCGAAATTTCGGAGTCAGGACAAATTGGCGTCAGCATTTCCGATTATGCTTTGAAACCGACACACGTTTCATACGGATTCTTTGAAGCCTTGCCTGCAGGCATAAGCAAAGGCGTCAACGGAATAAAAAACTACATAAAGGATTTGGGATTGATATTTTCGCCAAAAACAAAAGCTTACGAATCGGTTGGAAGTTTTATTGCAATAGGAAATATTTTTCCGAGTTTATGGATTTGGGAACAGTTTTGGAAACTTACGGCTCTGCTGTCGATAATGCTTGCCGTAATTAATATTCTGCCAATTCCGGCGCTCGACGGCGGGCATGCTGTTTTTGCTATTTACGAAATAATATTCCGCCGCAAGCCAAGCGACAGATTTCTTGAAAGGGCGCAAATGGTCGGACTTTTAATAATATTGGGATTGATGCTTTTTGCCTTAAGCAACGATATTGTTAATTTTGTGATAAAATAATTACTGTTTTTATGGAATTGTTCAATAAAATGCATCTTTAAATAAAACACAATTAATATGAAAAAATTATCAATAATACCGGTTACAGTTTTTTTATCACTGATATTTTTATCTTCGTGCAAAGATGAAAATAGGATTTTGTCATCAGCTACAGGCAGAAACGGCGAAATTGTTGTTGTTGCAAATACCGATGTATGGAATGGAAATATCGGCGCTGCAATCCGCAAAATACTTACCGAACCCGATACTTTGCTGCCTCAGCCCGAAGCCAGATTTTCAATAATAAACATTACTCACAGGCACTTTTCAAACATACTGAAAGCGCATCGAAATGTTGTTTTTATACAAATAGAAGCTGATAGAGCCGAATGTGAAATTTCTACTAAAACCGACATATATTCATCGCCTCAAACTGTTTTATATATTATCGGTTCTGATGAAAATCAAATAGTTGATGCTTTGGAAAAAAGGGCGAATAAGGTGATTGATGTTTTTGAACAGGCAGAACTCGAACGCATAAAAAAAGGAATAAAATCACATGAAAACGCAGAACTGCGTGAATTAGTGGAAAATAAATACGGATATTCGATGTATTTTCCGCAGGATTACGACCTGTTCGGCGATAAGAATGAATTTGTGTGGCTTGGGCTGCGTACCGCAAAAGGCACCGAAGGCGTGTTTGTCTACACATATCCATATACCGACAAATCGCAACTTACGATAGAATCGTTAATAGCAAAACGTAACGAAATCTTGCAGCAATACGTGCTGCTTGACAAGGAACCGCAAGGCAGCGCATATATGACAACAACAAATTACATTGAACCATCATACGAAACAATGACATTAAACGGCGATTTTTTTGCTCGCGTTCGAGGATTGTGGGAAATTAAGAATGACTACATGGGCGGACCGTTTATAAGTTATACAACAATCGACAAAGAAAAAAACATGATTATAACTTTCGATGGATTTGTGTATGCTCCAAGCCGTACAAAACGCGATTTACTGCATCATATTGAAGGAATAATTTTGACGGCAAGCCATTTGAAAAAATAAAATAAGTGCCGATAATCCGTATTTTTTCAGTGCAGATTAATCCCGATAAGGCGTATAAATTCTTCGCGAGTGCGTATATCTTTTAAAAACGCGCCTGTGAATGCCGATGTTGTTGTTACAGAATGCTGTTTTTGTACGCCGCGAATTTGCATGCACATGTGTTGAGCTTCAATAACAACGGCAACGCCGAGCGGATTAAGCGTTTTGTGAATACAGTTGCGTATTTGAACCGTTAAACGTTCCTGAACCTGCAAACGGCGGGCAAAGGCATCAACTACTCGCGGAATTTTACTCAATCCCGTGATATATCCGTTTGGAATATAAGCCACATGAGCTTTCCCGAAAAAAGGCAAGGCATGATGTTCGCACATCGAATACAGTTCAATATCTTTTACAAGTACCATTTGCTGATATTCTTCCTTGAATTTTGCAGAATTTAAAATCGCAACAGGGTCAATCTGATATCCCTGTGTTAAAAATTGCATGGTTTTTGCCATGCGCACAGGTGTTTTGAGCAAACCTTCGCGCAACGGATCTTCGCCCAGAATGTCGATAATTGCTTTATAATGTGCAGCAAGCTGTTCTGTTTTTTCCGAATTTTCAATAGATAAATTTTCGTATCCCGATAAATTTTCAAACATGTAAAATATTTTTTTTAATTTTACGCAATTATACTGATTTTTACGAAAACAGCAAAATCGGTGTAAAATAAATTTGAAATTTTATTGACAATATGGGATGAATATTTTAATAACAGCAGCTACAGAAGTTGAAATAAACGAAATTAAAGAAAAAACAAAATTGCTGCAAAGCCATAATATCAAATTTTGCATTACAGGAATAGGCTGTACATCTACGGCATATACGCTTGCAAAAGAATTGCAAAGTGCAGAATTTGACTTGATTCTGAATGTCGGAATTGCAGGAAGTTTTGGCAAACAGACACCGGCAGGTACAGTTGTTGTTGTCGAAAACGAAGTTTTTGGAAATCTCGGGATTACATACTCACATAAATTTTCAACACTTTTTGATGAAAATCTTGTCCACAAAAACGAATATCCGTTTACGAACGGGAAACTGCACTGCAAGTATTTAAACAGTTTTGATTTGAGAAATTTCAAACCTGTATGCGGATTAACCGTAGATGCAACAAGCGGCGAGCAAAGTCAAATCGAAAAAAGAAGAACAATGTTTAATGCCGATATTGAAACAATGGAAGGAGCGGCATTTTTTTATGTTTGCCTGTCCGAAAATGTTCCGTTTCTGGAAATTCGCGCCATATCAAACCGTATCGAACCGCGCGACAAAAGCAAATGGAACGTTCCGCTTGCCTTAAATAATTTGGCGCAGGCAATTTTTGACTTTTTAAATAATCTTCAATTACAGCAAATACAAAATGATTAAAATATGAAACTGCAACTTTGTTTTTCAACCTGCCCCAACGACACATTTATTTTCGATGCTGTTGTGCATCGCAAAATTGATACCATGGGTCTAGAATTTGATATTTATATGGCTGATGTAGAAGAATTAAACAGATACGCCTTTTCTGCCGATGCTGATATTACAAAGCTCAGCCTTAATGCCTACGCGAAAGTTTCGGATAAATATATTATTTTAAATTCGGGAAGCGCTCTCGGTCGCAAAAACGGTCCTTTGCTTGTAGGCAAGACGAAAATATATCACGACGAAGTTGAGGATTTAAATATTGCTGTTCCCGGCAAAAATACAACGGCTGCCGCTTTATTGCAAATTCTTTTCCCACAGGTAAAAACGCTTCGCGAATATCTTTTTTCAGATATAGAATCTGCTGTTTTGGATGGAGAGGTTGATGCGGGAGTTCTTATTCACGAAGGACGGTTTACATATAAAAGTAAGGGACTAAAACTTATTGCCGATCTTGGCGAGCTTTGGGAAAGCGAAAGTAATCAACCTGTTCCGCTTGGCTGTATTGCAATAAAAAGAAATTTGCCCGTAGAAATCCGGCAAAAATTTGATGCTGTTTTGCGCAAAAGCATTGAATTTGCCATAAAAAATCCTCACGAAAGTTTGCCTTTTGTGCGCCGCCATGCAAAAGAAATGGACGACGAAACGATGAAAAAACATATAAATCTGTTTGTCAATGATTTTACTGTCAACATCGGTGATCAGGGCAAGGAAGCTATAGAATTTTTTATAGAAAAACTGAAAATCATAAACGCTTCCGACGAAATTTGCCGGCCTGTGTTTATATAAAAATTGATAAAATTATGTTAATATAACTATTTTATAAAATGAACGAATTTCATCCGGCAAATGTTTTTAAGTTTTGTCCGTATTGTGGAATGGCAGATTTTTTGTGGAACGGTGCGAATGCCTTTTCATGCCAAAGCTGTAGGCGACAATATTATATAAATATGGCTGCGGCTGTCGTTGCTGTTATTTATAACGAGAAAGGCGAACTTCTTCTTACGCGGCGAAAAAATAATCCTGCAAAAGGATTTTTCGATCTTCCGGGAGGCTTTGTAAACATTGGAGAAACTGCCGAAAATGCTGTAATACGCGAAATAAGAGAAGAATTGAACATAGATGTTTCCGCATGTAAATTCATGGCAACCTTTCCAAACGAATACGTTTTTGACGGCATTCAGTATTTTACCGAAGATATTGTGTTTTTGTGCAAAATTGCCGACTTTTCAAGCATGTCGGCAAATGACGACATAAGTAATTACGAATTCAGACTTATTGACAAAATAAACGTGTATGAAATAGGTCTTAATTCGATAAAAAATGTAATAAAATTCTTAAAAGAACAAAGCAAATGAAAATCGACAGTGTTTTTTCACACGAATATTTTATGCGCCAAGCCATTAACGAAGCGCAAGCGGCATTCGACAAAAACGAAGTTCCGATAGGCGCTGTCATTGTATTCAACAGTAGCATTATTGCACGTGCGCATAATCTTGTTGAAACATTGAACGACCCGACAGCTCATGCAGAAATGCAGGCAATAACTTCGGCTACAAATGCTATTGGCGCGAAATATTTAAACGACTGCACTTTATATGTAACCATCGAACCTTGTCCGATGTGCGCTGCCGCATGTTTTTGGGCTCAAATAAAAACTCTCGTTTACGGAGCAGGCGACGAAAAACGTGGATTTACTTCAATTTCAGAGAAGCTGTTGCATCCGCAAACGCAAACTGTAAAAGGTATTTTAGAAAACGAAACTGCTGCATTAATTATTGAATTTTTTAAACAAAAACGAAAAGTACACTGACTTTGCAATTTTTTATCTGATTATTCGCTAATAAACAACTATTAAATACCTTATTAGTAGTAAATTACAAATAAAATTTACTGAATAAATGTAAGGCTTTCTGTTCACACGCATTAAAATTCCGCAAAATTTCAGCATAATATTCTTTGCATGTATATCTTTTTTTTCCAAATAGCAGATTGCATAATCTTTAATAGAACATCGAGCAGGCAGCTTAACAGATTTCAAATTTCATTCAATAAATGTACAAGTTCAAACAGTCAATATGTTTTTAATGCAAAAACAGTAGTTCTCTGTATTTTGGCAACGACCACATTGCATCATCAACTTCGAGTTCCAGCTTGTCGATATGATAGCGAATAGAATTAAGATACGGCAACACCCTGTCGGAATAGGTTTTTGCCTTTTCAACAAAATTCTCAATTACATTTGCCTTTTTACGTTCTTCAATCATATCTTCCACCTGTGTGCGAATTTCTTTTACGTGCATCGATATTTCCTTAAGCGTATTTAATTGCGGTTCGGCAAGCCGGGTAAATTCTTTTTCGCTGTAAAATTCCTTTAATCCTCTTAGGTTTTCTATCAGCACATTTTGATATTGAATGGCTATAGGTATAATGTGATTTATTGCCAAATCGCCCAAAACGCGCGATTCTATCTGAATCTTTTTCATATAGGTTTCGTTCATAATCTCGTAACGCGCTTCCAGTTCCTTATCGGAAAGTATGTTGAACCGGGAAAAAAGCTTTCGCGAACTTTCGAGCAGATATGCTCCAAATGCATCTGTAATATTGTTTATACTTTTCAATCCTCTTGTTTCCGCTTCCCTGTGCCATTCGGCGCTGTAACCGTTTCCATCAAACAGTATGCTGCGCGATTTTTTTATAAATTTACGCAAAACCTGAAAAATTGCCTCATCTTTTTTCATTCCCTTTTCGATAAATGTTTCCACTTCGCGATAAAATTCTGTCAATTGCTGAGCAACGGCAGTATTCAGTACAATAATCGACGATGCGGGATTGCTCGACGAACCTACGGCTCTAAACTCAAATCTGTTTCCTGTGAAGGCAAATGGCGATGTACGGTTTCTATCGGTATTGTCGGGCATAATTTCAGGAATTTTACCGACTATGTTCAATTTTAAATCGGTTTTTTCGTCGGGAGTCATTTTCTTTGTACTTATGTTATTTTCGAGCGAATTGAGAACTTCCGACAGGGTTTTTCCCAAAAATACAGATAAAATACTCGGCGGCGCTTCATTTCCTCCCAAACGATATGAATTTGAAAGATTTGCTACGCTCGACATTAATAAATATCCGTGTTCGTGCGCAGCGCTTATTGTACATACAAAAAATGCAAGAAACTGTAAATTTGTACGCGGCGTTTTTCCGGGTGATAAAAGATTTTTTCCCTTGTCGGTCATCATCGACCAGTTACTGTGTTTTCCCGAGCCGTTAATTCCTGCAAAAGGTTTTTCGTGAAAAATAACTTTCAATTGATGCTGTTTTGCAATTCTTTTCATGAGCGACATTAATACCAGATTATGGTCTATCGCCAGATTTGCCTCTTCAAACGAAGGCGCACACTCAAACTGATGCGGCGCAACCTCGTTATGCCGCGTTTTCAAAGGTATTCCCAGTTTGTACGCTTCGGTTTCCAAATCTTTCATGAATGCAGATGCTCTCGATGGAATGGAGCCGAAATAATGATCTTCGAGCTGCTGGTCTTTTGCCGCAGTATGTCCCATGAGTGTTCGTCCTGTTTGCAGCAAGTCGGGACGCGCATTGAACAGCGCATTGTCAATCAAAAAATATTCCTGTTCGAGACCGAGCGTAGAAAATACGCGTTTCACGTCCTTGTCGAACAGCTGGCAAACTTTTGTTGCCGCTTTATCAAGCGCTGCATGAGCTTTCAGCAGAGGCGTTTTAAGGTCGAGCGACTCGCCTGTATATGAAACAAAAACAGTCGGAATACAAAGCGTTCTGTCGATTATGAAAGCAGGCGATGAAGGATCCCAGGCAGTATAGCCGCGCGCTTCAAACGTATTGCGCAATCCGCCGCTCGGAAAACTTGATGCATCAGGTTCTTGCTGTATAAGTAAATCGCCTTTGAAACTTTCAAACACTCTCGAATTTTTATCAAGTTCGATAAAAGCATCATGTTTTTCGGCTGTAGCCTCGTTCAATGGCTGAAACCAATGAGTGTAATGAGTTACGCCACGCTCTACCGCCCAGTTTTTCATTCCCGCGGCAATGAGGTCGGCATACTTTCTGTCGATTTTTTCACCGCCATCAACCGCATTTTCAACAGCGGCAAAAGCATCTGCCGATAAATACTTGCGCATTGTTTCCTTGTCAAAAACATTTATTCCGAAATATTCCGAAATTCTTGCATTTTCCACGTGAAATCTTTCAGCGTGATGCTTTGCACATTCTTTTAATGCATCAAAACGTAAATTTGTATTTTTTGCCATAGATACCCTTAATTTTTTATTAATATTTCCACAAAAGTAACTATTTTTTTGGCAAATGCAATATTTTTCAGGGGCATGTTGAAAAAAAGTTATAATTTATATTTTGTTAATATTTGTAGAACTGCCGGTTATTTATGAATTTATACTAAATATTGCATTTAACAGATGACAACTTCGGAAAACGCTTAACCGTTTTGAATTAAGATTATACAAAGCAACAATCTAATTACATCCGATCACAAAACGGTTTTTAATTTTTCCATATCTTTGTACAGCATATTGCAAAGACATAAAGCATTTCCCGAAGACGTTTACTGTTGGCAGGATAATCAAAAAATCCTCGATGAAAAATCGAGGATTTTTTTTAGTATTATCGTATTGCTTACTATTCTTTTTTCACCTTATTCGGTTCGTCTAATCGCAATTCGGGATGATTTTGAGATGATTTTCTGAGCAGTAACGAAACAATTATTGCAACACAAGCCAATGCTATAAACACAAACTCTGCATTAACGGCTTGAGTCATTTTTTCTGTACTGTCATTTGTTTTGGTGAACATTTGTCCTACAAATACAGGTACAAGCAACATTCCCATATTTTGCACCCAGTAAATCAGCGAATAAGCCGTTCCAAGTTTGTTTTCGGATATGATTTTAGGTACCGACTGCCACATTGCAGCAGGTACAAGCGAATATCCAATACCAAGTAGAGAAAGTCCGGTAAATCCTAACCAAACATTTTGAGGTGCAAATGCAATAATGAGATGCGAAAATAATACAATAATCGAGCCAACTATCATCCATTGTGTTCCTTTTCCCTTATAATCAACCAGAAAGCCGAACAGCGGCGTAAACACAATCGGACTGAATGAAAGTAACGACGTCATTATAGAAGCAATATTATCATCTATGCCAAAGCGTGGGATAAGTATTGATGTTGCAAATCGCTTGAACGAAATTATGCAGCAATAGAAAAATACACACAATAATGCTATAAGTATAAAATGTTTGTTTGTGAGTATCTTTCCAATATCTGAAAACTTGAACTTGTCATCTGATTTTTTCTTTATACTGTTCAGAGCGGCAGCATCGGCATCCTGTTTATCCAATCGCTTGTCGAACGAAATAAATACAAGCCATGTTATTATTGCGATGATCATTAAAAACAATCCTATTTCAGCCATATTGTTTGATGTTGAGAGAGGAACAAATTCATTGGTTTTTGTAGCTATGAATATTGGAGCAACCAATAATGCCGAAGCAGTTCCCAAACGGGCCAAAGATAACTGTAATCCCATAGCTAAAGCCATTTCTTTGCCTTTGAACCATTTTGCTATCGATTTGGTTACGGCAACTCCTGCAATCTCGCTTCCCAAACCGAATACTGCGCATCCGGTGTATGCCAGGGCTAACGATGGTTTTGCAAATCCCAAGCCGCTTATGAAATCGGCAACAGCGCTGTCTTTAAACGATGGCGACAATGCATAGGTTACAGTCAGCGAGCCGACAACCATTAAGGCAACAAATAATGTTCCCGTGAAACGCACGCCCCACTTGTCAAGCAACATTCCGCAAATAACCAGTCCGCCAAAAACACAAAGTAATGAATATGCGCCGCCGTAAAAACCGTAATCGGCAGAATTCCATCCCAATTCCAATAAATTGGGGTCTTTGAAAATTTGGCTTACCGTTGAAAAAATGTCATCGAAAAAATACGATGCAAACATCGGAAGCGCAAGACATAACAAAACAGTCCAGCGTGCTGTTTTAGAGTCGCGTAAAATAGATTGTAATTTTTGTACCATTATATATATTTTGTTTATAAATTTCTTTTTATTTTTTAATGTTGGGAAGTTCCAAACCAAGTCCTTTTTTCTTATCTACAGCCTTTAATACAATGCCGAGTATCAATGCGGCAACGCCAAGAAATGCCAGCATTAACAGCGGAACGGTATAGTTGTACGAAGTTGCTGCAATTTCAGGCGTCATTGTTCCATCTTTAATTGCCTGCACTACTCCAGGATTTGTTGCATCCAATATCTTTCCTATTAGCAACGGGAATAACCACAAGCCTATGTTTTGAATCCAGAAAATAAGCGCATAAGCCGAGCCGATAACTTTATTATCGACTAATTTCGGAACGCTGGGCCACAATGATGCAGGCACAAGTGAGAATGAAGAGCCAAGCACTAAAATTGTTATATAAACAAGAATAATTCCGCCAATAGCGCTTCCTTTAAACATCGGCAAAACAAAAGCAAAGGTTAAATGACAGGCAATTAACAGTATAGAACCTATCATCAACATTGAAGCGGCTTTTCCTTTAGTATCAACATACTTGCCAAGTATCGGAGTAATTCCGACTGCCAGCAAAGGAAATACTGCGAAAATAGTTTCTGCCGACTGACGCATATAACCCATATAGCAGAAAACAATTAAAAATATAACAGACGTTGTTAACAGAGCGGTTTTTAATGTTTTTTTGCTGAAATTACTTATAAATGCAGCAGCAGCAACAATCAGCATGATAAGATATTGAATCATGGTAATTGTATTGCCTGCCCAAAAACTTCCTTCGGCGGGAGGCGTAAAGGTTAAATTGCACTGAAGCATATTTACTGCGTATTTCTGGAACGGGAAAATTGCAGAATAGTACAGAACGCAAAGCAAAGCCACCAGCCAAAAACCGCTGCTTGAAAGTATCTTGCCAATATCTTTAATTTTGAACGGGTCGTCTTTTTCTTCAACTTCGCCTGTTTGAGCGTCTAATTTCTTATCCATAAAGAAATAAACTATGAACATTATCAGAGCAATCATTAAAAGAATTACCCCAAAAGCAACCGAACGCGAAACGTCAACGTTTCCGCCGAGTTTTGCAAACACGGGAGAGAAAATCATACAGGTTGCAACGCCCAGACGCGCCAATGCCATTTCGGAACCCATTGCCAGCGCCATTTCCCGTCCCTTGAACCATTTTACAATTCCACGCGAAACAGTGATTCCTGCCATTTCGACTCCGCAGCCGAAAACCATAAAGCCGACGGCTGCAAACTTTGCAGATGCAGGCATACCCTTGTAGAATGGCGAAATGCCCAGTTCATCAAAGCCGGGAATGTAATTCAGATTGTTTGTGAACCATGTACTCAAATCAGAACTTTGAAACGATTCGGTTACAGCATACCAGTTTATACTTGCACCAATCAGCATCACTACTCCCGATAAAATAGCAGTAAAGCGCACGCCCATTTTATCCAGAATAATTCCTGCAAAAATCAGGAAGAAAATGAATACATTCAAAAATGTTTCCGATCCCTGCATTGTGCCAAAAGCGGTCGAATCCCAACCTCGTGTTGATTGCATCAAGTCTTTAATAGGCGAAAGTATATCCATAAAGATATACGAGCAAAACATGGCAAAAGCCAATAATACAAGAGCAGTCCAGCGTATAGCGGGAACATCTCTCATTAATTTCGCAGTTTTTTCCATAACTTTATTTTTTGATTAAGTATTATTAATTATAATTTATGTTACCTTACTATTGTTTCGTCTCTGTTGGGACCTACAGAAATAGCTTTCAGCGAGCATCCTGTTTCGGTTTCAATAAAATCAACATAGTTCTTAAACGCTGCCGGAAGTTTCTTATACGACTTGCAATCAGATATTTTTGTTTTCCAGCCTTCAAAATCTTTATATATAATTTCAATATCCGTATGATTCATGTCATAAGGAATGGTTTCGTAAATTTTGCCGTTTATTTTATAGGCAACGGCAATGCGTATTTTGTCAAAATCATCTAACACATCGGCTTTCATCATTATCAGCTGCGTTACGCCGTTCACCATAATTGAATATTTAAGCGCAGGCAAGTCAAGCCAGCCTGTGCGGCGCGGTCGTCCTGTCGTTGCGCCGAATTCGCGCCCTGTCTGTCGCAGTTTTTCTCCTGTCTCGTCGCTCAATTCGGTAGGAAATGCTCCTCCTCCTACACGCGTACAGTACGCTTTGAAAATTCCAAACACCTCTCCTATTCTGCCCGGCGCAATTCCCAGTCCTGTACATGCTCCCGAACAAATCGTAGTGGATGAAGTAACGTAAGGATATGTTCCGAAATCAATATCAAGTAATGAACCCTGAGCGCCTTCGCATAAAATTCTCTTATCAGAATTTAATAAATTATTTATTTCATATTCGCTGTCTGCAAGTCTCAATGTTTTAATACGTTCTATAGCCTGAAACCATTCGGATTCTTCTAATTCATATTCAAAATCAAACTGCTTTAAAATATGTAAATGCTTGTTTTTTAAAGCATTATATCGCTCTCTGAATGTATCGGATAGCAAATCGCCTATTCGCAATCCGTTGCGTCCGGTTTTGTCCATATAAGCAGGTCCTATGCCTTTGAGCGTAGAACCTATTCTGGTTTTTCCTTTGGATGCTTCAGACGCTGCGTCTATAATTTTATGCGTAGGCAAAATCAAATGTGCGCGTTTTGATATAACCAGATTAGATTTTACATCCACGCCCATAGCCTCAATAGCAGCAATTTCGTCCATTAATACCACAGGATCAATAACAACGCCATTGCCTATTAAGTTCAAGGTATTTTCACGAAAAATTCCCGAAGGAACCGTATGCAACACAATTTTCTTATCATTAAATTCAAGTGAATGACCCGCATTGGGTCCTCCTTGAAAACGGGCAACCATATAATAGTCAGGCGTGAGAAAATCTACGATTTTACCTTTCCCCTCGTCGCCCCATTGAAGTCCTAAAACTACATCTGCTTTCATAATTTTTACATAAATTTGAGGTTATAAATTTAGATGTTTTTTTCTTTGTGAAAGTAAATTATAACTGTTTTTTTTTCAACAAAATATATTCATTTTACATATTGTATTGATATAAAGCATATTAAAAATAATGCTTAAAAACTGAAACAAACTCCAAACCCATATTTATTTAACTGAAACTGCTATAAAATACCTGCATTAAATTATATTTTGATACTTTTGCAAATAATATTATTCAATGAAAAAATCAATTTGCCGAATTGCCGAAATGAAGTACAAAAACATTCGTATCGTAGAAACATTGGATGGTTCGCACACATTAAAATCCGCCGACTTTGACGAACATTATCATTCCGTAAACGGCGCCGTGCAGGAATCGCTGCATGTATTCATAAAAAACGGATTTCACTCTGTCGACAAAAACAAGTTAAGTATATTTGAAGCAGGTTTCGGCACGGGATTGAATGCCATGCTTACTTTTTACGAGGCGGAAAAATGCAATAAAGTTGTTGATTATACGGCGCTGGAATTATATCCGATTGACGAAAACATATTTTTGAGACTCAATTATGCTGAAATATTGAACATGGATTCAAGCAAATATTTTTTGCCTCTGCATACCTGTGAATGGAACAGGAATATTGAATTAAGCAAAAGTTTTATTTTCAGAAAAGTCAATATCGACTTAAACGAATATGCCGGTAATAAATTATTTGATATCATCTACTTTGATGCGTTTTCGCCCGAAAAACAAGCCGAATTATGGACTGAAACAGTGTTTGAAAAAATGTTTTCGATATTGAATATCGGCGGAATACTTGTTACCTATTCGTCGAAAGGCGAAGTGAAACGCAATTTGCGCAGTGCCGGTTTTACGGTAATGCGATTGCAGGGAGCGGCAGGCAAGCATCACATGATACAGGCGATTAAAAACGAATGAAACAGGTAATGCGTTTTAATTACCAGCAAATCATACATTTTTCACAGCTGTTCATCGCCTAAAATATTAGATTTATCCGATTTTTAAAATTTAAACGTAAATTTGCCGATATAAAATTTTCATAAATGAATGCAGAAATCATAACCATTGGCGATGAAATATTAATCGGTCAAATTGTTGATACAAACAGCGCCTACATTGCCGAACAGCTTAATTTGGCAGGCGTAAGCGTTTACCGGAAAACATCCATATCCGACAATCGCCAACATATCATGGACAATATCGACAATGCCTTTGCCACATCCGATATAATAATTGTTACGGGCGGTTTGGGACCTACAAGCGATGATATTACCAAAAAGGTTTTGGCAGAATATTTCGGCGCACGCTGTATGAAAATTCACGAGCCATCGCTCGAAATAATAAAAAACCTGATGCATCGCCTTGATATTCCGTTGAGCGAAACCAATCGCCGGCAGGCAGAACTGCCCGACTGCTGTACACCGATACTTAACAAAAACGGAACCGCTCCTGCAATGTGGTTCGAGCGTAACGGAAAAATCCTAGTGTCGATGCCGGGCGTTCCGTTTGAGATGAAAGCCATAATGAGCGATGTAATTCACATGATTGGCAATTATTTTAATTTGGGAACAGTTTATCACAAAACGCTGCTAACGTACGGCATTCCCGAATCGGTTCTGGCAGAACAGATAAAAGAATGGGAAATTAACCTGCCCGAACATTTACATCTGGCATATCTTCCAAATCCCGAATCGGGCGTGAGGCTTAGAATTTCAGCATACAACATCAATGATAAAAACTCATTGGTAACAGAAATTGATGGCTATTTCGACAGTTTAAGAAAAATTTTAAAAACGGCGGTTTATGGCGAAGATAATGATAATCTTGCATCATCGGTTGGAAAACTTTTGCGGCAGAAGCAGGCAATGCTCGCTACTGCCGAATCGTGTACAGGAGGACGCATTGCAAATATGATTACTGCAAATTCAGGTTCATCGGAGTACTTTGCCGGTTCTATTGTTGCATATTCAAATGCCGTTAAGATAAAAACGCTCGGAGTCAACGCTTCCGACATAGAAACTTACGGAGCGGTAAGCGAACAGGTTGTTTGCCAAATGGCTCAAGGCGTACGCACTGCCCTTAATGCCGATTATGCCGTTGCAACTTCGGGAATTGCCGGACCCGACGGAGGAAGCATTGAAAAACCTGTCGGCACGGTTTGGATTGCCGTTGCAACTCCTCGAAAAATTGTTGTACAAAAATATGTACTGTCAACACTGCGTGATGTAAACATTTCGCGAGCTTCGGCAATAGCGCTGAATATGTTGAGACTGGAATTGATTAATGAAAAATAATTTTGAAGGCAAATATCATTAATCCGAGAAAACTTTCTTATTTAGTTGCTCCTTAAAAAGGGAACAAATCATTTATTAACAAATAATTATAGATAAAAATCAGATGAAAAAATGCAAGGTTTTAATCAATACAGACATAAAACTTTGCAAATATTAAAAAATCTTATTTTCTCTTCTTTTGTCTTGATACAAAAGAAACAAAAAATCAAGGCGAGCCTTCTCGGCAACCCGCTAACGGCTCAACGGCTAACGGAATTAATGTCTCGCTTCGCTTGACGGAATTCCGTTTTAACGCCGTCTGCGCCGAGCGGGTTCCCCGCCTGCGAAGCCTATGCCGGTTTTATTTGCCAATCAAATTTTGCGCTCGCATGTCGATAAATTTTTCAACTAATCAACATGCAAAAGCTTTAACAGAACGTTGAGTAGGCGGCGTTCCCACAAGTTACAGTCGTAAATCGGAGCAACCGTATAGCGTCGGCTGCTCTTGACTTTTTGCTCACGCTGTATTTATTGGGGTGTTCATGAGCTTGGGTTGGTTAATTTGCGTAAGGGCAAAAATAAAAAATATAATAACATTTATAAAGATTATTTATAAGGCAGCTATTGCATCTAACTGTTTTTTTAACATTGATATGTAAAAAATTGGTATGGAACTGCTGATAATATGCGCTGCATGTCAATACTTTACAAAATAAATTTAATACTGTTGAAAAAAACAGGCGGGAAATTAGGATTTTTTATAAAAAACAAATTAACTTTGAACTGTATTTTTACAGATAATATATAAATCACAAACAATATATTAATAATTAACTGAATAACATAAAAATTATGAACAGTACTCTCAGAAAATTGACTTTATTATTTGGCTTGATTGCCCTGAGCGGCAGTGTGTCTGCACAGCCCAAGCCATGGACTTTCGGTGAAAGCGTAGTGATTTCGCCGAATTTGTACACTGGAACCATGCAGCTGGCAATTCCTTTCTATACTTACAAGGATGCCGACTTTGAGATTCCCGTTAATTTCGGATATTCCTCGAGCGGTTGCGTAGCCAACGTGCGCGGAGGAATAATGGGACCCGGCTGGGGATTGAATGTTGGAGGAAGCATAACACGAGAGATTCGTGGAATACCTGATGAGAATAAGTATTTGTCATCTCGTAATGTATTAGGTTTTTATTATTTACATAAAAATGTAACTATTCAAGAAACCTTATCGGTAACACTGAGTAAATTGTTTCGTGTCTTTGGATTACCCGGTGGAACGTTGATGTCAAATCCAGATATCAAAGATATGTACCCTACAATTATATATTCTATCGTTGATATATTTGATAATTCTAATGTATCGACATTGAAATATGATGCCGAACCCGATATATTCCATTTTAATTTTATGGGATATTCGGGAACGTTTCATTTAGGATTTAATGGTGAAATAAATATTTATAATACAAATATTGACAGTAAGAATTTTAAAGTAGAAATAGAGCATAATAACAATGATACTCCTGATGATAATTTTGTTTTACACGCATTTAAGTCAATAAATATACAGACGCCTGATGGATATAAGTATGTTTTTGATTGTAATCTGCAATCACCAAATGTAATATTCTCAATATCAATGGATGAAGCAAATGTATCAGGAAATTCTTCAATTAGTGGATTTGCGCTTAGAGCTATTCATGCAATATCCAAACTTCCTGATGAAAAAGGGGAAGTTACAGCATGGACGTTAACTAAAATATTAGCGCCTAATGGGCGAACTGCTACATTTGATTACGAACATAAAAAGATATACAATTATACTCCTTCCAATTTTTATTCTTCAGGAAATTATTTTGTAAATATATTTAAACATATGTTTTTGCCATTTAGGTTTCAATCTACTAATGCTACTATTCCTAATCCGATAAATGATAAGGAACATCTTTTTTATTTTAATATATCTTACATACCTGTACTCAAGACAATCACCGTAAATGATGTAAACAATACTGCTGTTGCCGAGATAAAGTTTAATTATATAAATCAATCATCATTAGGCAAAGAACAATACCGTGCTTTAAAAACAACACTTCAGGATATTGATGACCAAAGTGTAAAATTATCAAGCATTACCGTAAACAGTAAATTGAACAATACAACAACAAAAGTAAAGGAATGTAACCTTACATACATGAACAACACCAACGGAGCGCGGACGAGTTATCTGAAAGACATAACCATTCAGGGCGATGGAACTTATTCTATGGCTTACCTCAACTGGAATAATTCTGCCTATCCTTACCCCGCAAACGGTACTTTCAGCGTTGACCATTGGGGATATTATAATGGACGCAATAATAATAACAGCACAAATTATCCTTTTCTTAACATAGCAAGTTGTGACACGGATTTTAGTGAGCATATAATGTACTTGGATAAAGATCATTATACCAACTATGCCAAATGCGGAATGTTAAGCCAAATAACATACCCTACAGGCGGGCGTTATACCTTTGAATATGAAAGTCATGATTATAATAAAGCGGTTAAGCGCTTGTCATCAAACAGTTTTATTCCCCAGGTTATAAATACCCCCGGTACTTGCGGCGGATTAAGGGTAAAAACAATAAAAAATTACAGTAATAACAGCGAAAGTTCTCTTTTATTAACAAAAAATTATGTTTATAAAAACAGTGATGATACAAGTTCCGGAATATTGTTGAACATGCCTAGATATGGAATAAAATATTCGGCAAGCCTCTCAGGTACCAATATAAATGACAGCAATATGACATTCAGGTCATCTGATCTTACCGAATTTAACAATATACATATTGAATATGCCATGGTTAGAGAAACGCAAAATGATGGGAGCCATATACGGTACAGCTTTACCAACAGTTCGATGCAAGGATATATGGACACTGTTACTTATATTTCAGTACCCGAAAAGACTTATCATAACGGGACTTATAAAACATGGTCGGCAACAAGCCACACTGCACTTCGTAATGTAGTTGCTCCTGTTGTGTCAAAGCAGTTTATGCGGGGAAGATTACTATTGACAAATGTTTTGAACTCATCCGGTACATCAATTTTTGCAACGCCGCCGCTATATACCGAAACCAATACTTACGAAAATACTTATACAAATTCGCAGACGCATGTTCCTCATTATTTTGTGCGCGCTTTGGGCTACATGCCTGTATATACCGGAAAATACAATATGCAGTCCACAACGCAAACGCAGCATGTCAACGGAGTTGATGTAAGCACAGCAAACTCGTGTACCTACAATTCTCACGGGCAGGTTGCAAGCCAAACAACTACCGACAGCAAGGGAGTAACCCAAATTGTCGAATACAAGTACGTAACCGACACAACGACAAACGTAAACGGCTCGCGGATAATAGACCTTATGGCGAAGCACAACGTGGTAAACCTGCCTTTGCGCGAAGAGGTTTATACGGTCGAAAATGGCGTTAAGACAAGGATTGGCGGCAGGCGGTACACGTATTTCAATCCCATATCGGGCAAGCCTGCCATGATACGCCTGCTGCATGTTGAAGCTTACGACAGCGAAACAGGCTCGTGGATAATGGATGCAAAATACAATGTTTACGACAGTTACGGAAATTTGCTCGAAAAGGAAGATGCCAACGGACTTAAAACAGGCTATATATACGGATACGGCGGACTTTATAAAATAGCCGAAATAAGCAATTGCAGTTTTAATCAGATTAAAAGCGTAAGCGGACTGAGTAATATACAGACAGCCCCGCTTTCGGCAAACATGACCGGCACAGCCGAAACCGCACTGCGCGGAATACAGGATGCCGAAGTAACAACATTCGACTACAAGCCTCTTGTAGGACTTGCAAAAATAAAAGACTCTACAGGCAGGTCGGTAAGTTACATTTACAACAGGCACGGCAAGCTGGAAAAAGTGATAAACACAGCCGGCGAGCCTGAAATACGTTATAATTATTCAACCGATAACAATTAAATACAGCAAGCCATGAAAAAATATCTTATAACACTAATCTTATCAGTTTTGTTTTGCGGAAACGGATTTTCGCAGGACCATTTAAATTTACCGCATGTATCAATAATCAGTCCGAGCGTTATAGATGCAAGTTACGAAGGCGGCGATTTTGAAGTGTCGCTTGGATATTCTTCGCAATTTACCAACTATGTGGATTTACTTGTAGAGCTCATAAACGATAGACTGGGAGGCGCTTATAATATTACGGTAATGCAGGGTATTGGGTACCAAAAATTTATTTTTCGCATTTCCCAAAACGGATACAACAGTACAAGCGTGATACTAACCGGAGGAAGCGGAGGCTCCATGACTTTAAATCAGGCAGCATGTCCACCCCCAAGTCCCATAACAGGCGATGTTACGCCAAACAGCAACTGGATAGTAACAACCGCGTACAGATCTGCCGACACCACGCAGTTCAACAGAAATATAACATACTACGATGCTTTCGGCTTGCCTGAGCAGGCAATACAGGTAAAGGCTTCGCCGAACATGAAAAACATTGTGCAGCCCGTTGCTTACGACAATATGCGGCGCAGCGATGCAAAAGCATATCTGCCTTATGCATCTGCAAATTCAAATGCTCAAAGAGAGAGCGGCGCACCGGATAAGCAAAAGCAGTTTTATCAAAACAGATTCAATGCTTCCGATGCGGAATATGCCTATATTGAAAAGGTTTACCTGCCGGGCAAGCCCGTATCGAAACAGTATAATGCGGGCAGTGCATATCGCGACCAGGAAAAATACACGGGCTACGCCTATGAAGCAAATGCGGCAAACGAAGTCTATTTGCTGAACGTAAACGCGGCTACCGGAGCGCTCACTGTTGCGGGATATTATGCGACGGGAACGCTGTTTAAAAATTCGGTAACCGACGAAGACGGCATAAAGGTAAGCACATATACCGACAAGTCGGGCAATACGGTACTGACCCGCGCAAAGGACAATGGCAACCAAAACGTTGACACCTACTACGCTTACGACAGCAAGGGGCAGCTGCGCTGGACTGTAAGCCCCGAAGGCTCGGCTGCGCTGGTAAACGGCAGCGCTTATCAGACGACATCCGACCTTGCAGGGAAATATTGCTACACATATAAGTACGATGGACGTGGAAACGTTATTGAGCGCCAACTGCCGGGCAAGGACGCCGAATACATGGTTTACGACAAGGGCGGGCGCCTGGTGATGTTTCAGGATGGAGTAATGCGGGCGCAAAACCAATGGATTTATAACGTATATGATGATGTCAACAATCTCACAGATAAGTCTCTTGTGCAGGGAATCATGACGCGCGAGCAGATTCAGGCAAAATATTATGAGCCGGCGTTTAAGAACAATTACATGTCGCTTGTAGGCGTTCATAATATTTATCGTCCTTTCGGAGCCTCTTATTTCACAACGGTACATTTGATAAGCAGTACACGCTATACAGGAAAAAAATATTACGTGCGCAACGAGCTTCCGGAAGGTATATACTTAAGAGTAAACACAAGATTATGGAATAAGCCAGTACATCCCGGACTTCCTATGCTGCCAACCGAATCAGCCGATAATGAAGCTGATTATCTTGATGAAAGCATAGCATCAATAGATGTTGCAGGAAAGATAATAAGGGATACTTTTACTATAATTCCTCCTATTATTATAAAGCCTCCTGTTGTTGTTATACCTCCCGATCCTGACCCTGACCCGGATCCCGAAAATCCCTGTTGGGCTTGCGACCCCAACAGTTTATATACAACGCACGGATATGATTTAATAACAGGAGAAGCTACTGTTTCAATAAAAGACACTTATCTTCGATATACGGATCCAAATAATTCCAATGTAAAATACTACGAAATTCCGCCTGCATATATGGATATAGCAGAGTGCTTAACAACGTGCAGCAGCGGCTGTACACTGTTTGAAGGAATACCCGGAGGCGCGCAAACCACGCTGTGGGCTACTCCTGCAAGCCTTGCCTTTGATCCTGTTGCAGGAGTATGTACGGCAGCCGACAGGGAAACCGTTAACGTGAAAAACATGAAAGCTTACGAAAAGGTGAAAATACTGACTCCGGGCGGCGACTTTGTTGAACGCGCGTTTTATTACGACAAGTACGGGCGGCTGATACAGACTGTTGAGAAAAACCATTTGGGGCAGATAAGCCGCTACAGCACAAAATACGATTTTGCGGGCAACATACTCGTGCAGCACGAAAGCCATAAAACGGGCAGCGGCGCAGCCGACACAAGGCTTACAGCATTTACATACGACCACCGCGGGCGAATGCTCACCGAAACCACTACCGTAAACGGCGATGCAGGCTCAACGGCAAGCGTGAGTTACGTATATGATGAGCTTGGGCAGCCGATGAAAAAGATTTTTGGCGACAATACCATAGTCGAAACCAAAACATACAACATTCAGGGGCAGCTCACGCGCAAGCAGGCAAAGGCAGGCGCCGACAATATCTTCGACCTGCAAATGAAATACCACGATGCCACAAAAGCGGCAAAAAGCTACGCTGGCAACATAACGGAGCTTTCGTGGCAGCACCGGAGCGAAGCGGCAAGCACTTACGCCTATACCTACGACAGGCTGAAGCGCCTTACCTCAAGCATGCGCTACGAAGGAACAGGCGCCACGCCGCTCGCAGCCTTTACCGAGCAGGGAATTACCTACGACCGCAACGGCAACATACTTACGCTGAAACGCTACGGTGCAGCGGGATTGGACAACGATTTGGAGTATTCGTACAGCGGAAACAAACTGACAGGCTTGACGGGCGTAGCGGCGGATGCATACGCCTACGATGCCAACGGCAGCATGACCCACGACGGCAGGCGGGGCTTCGATGTGGAATACAATCTGATTGATTTGCCATATTTAATTAAAGAAATAAGTATTCACAGAGCAACACAATATACATATTTGGCAGATGGTACAAAACTCGGAGTGGAAAGAGATGACATTGTAAATTTCACTCATAATATAAGTGGGTTTGATTATCTCGGTTCTTTTGTTTACGGCAGCGAACAGAGAGTAAGGACGTTTGAAAGTACAGCCTTTGCCGGCGGGCGAATAACCAAAACCACAGGCGGATACGAGGTAACCTACTTCATTACCGACCACTTGGGCAGCACGCGGGCAGTGGTAAACAGCAGCGGAACGGTAATAGGCGCAAACGATTATTACCCATTCGGCAGGCTCTGGGAAAGCGCAGACATACAGGCTCCAACAACGCGCTACCTCTTTAGCGGCAAGGAGCTGCAAACCACAGGCGGCATAAACTACATGGACTTCGGCTCAAGAATGTACGATGACTTTCTGGGCAGGTGGTTTACGCACGACCCGCAATCGTACAGGCGACCCTGGGAATCGCCTTACGGCTATTGCGGCGGAAATCCTGTTGTGAGAATTGACCCGAATGGGGAATTTTTCTGGGTTGCTATTGGAATAGCTGCTGCTGTTTTTGCTGTAGGTAATACTGTTGTTCATGCCATACGTGGAGATATACATAATTTCGGAGACTTTTTTAAATACATGGGACAGGGTGCACTTGCGGGCGCACTGCTGGGAGCAACAATGCAAATACCTATAATTGGAAATATTCTGCAGGGCTATGCAATGGCTCAACTGGGAATAGGACTGGGCGGAACAATTATGGGAGGAATTTCTCACGGCTGGAAAGGGCTTGCAAACGGCGCCAAAACGTTTCTTGGTAATTTTTACATAGACGAAAATGCAAGTTTCTTTAATGGCGTATGGCAGGGATACAGCAGGCACACGTGGGAATTTCCGCAAACAATGGTCGGGCATGCTTATACAATGGGCAGGAATATCGACAGGCATGTTTCGCGCGTTGACTATTTGGGCGGTGCTACTTTTGCTACAATCGAAAATGCAGGATATAACGATGGTGTTACCATAGGTAGTTTTATCAACATAAATATAGATCATGAAATTACTGGGAATTTTGACAGTTATGTTATAAGCAATCCGTTATACATGCACGAATACGGGCATTATTTGGACAGCCGAAGAAATGGACCCGGTTATTTGGTTAATATTGGATTGCCAAGTTTACGTAGC
>JAIRZQ010000154.1 GCA_031267135.1 Prevotellaceae bacterium | reverse complement strand
ACAACACGGCAAAACTCAATAATATCATGCTTAAAAAAGCAAATAATTTTGTTTTTGTCATATTTTTATTTTTAAGAATTAAATAATTTCTACTCTTTTCGGTTTTCGAATACCCGTCCCGCTCTTTTGTTTAAGGTGGCTTTGCAGGAATAAATTTACCACCGATTGTCTCAAAATTGGTATTTTCAAGTACGCACATAAAAAAAGCGCGGACAAACTCTAAATTTTATCTGCACTTCGAGGTCTTCGACTACCTAATCTACCAAATAAATATAAATGAATATGTCCAACGCAACGCGCGAACGTAACCAATTTATTCTTGGTAGATTTGAAATTGTCGAAGTTTCGAATTGCAAGAATACAAAGCTAAACGCTTTTTCCAATAAACTTAAAATGTGCGTATTGCGGGCTTTGTAATTTAATTCATAAGCATACAATATTTACATTATCAACTGCAAAGTTATAACATTATTTCGCAATAATGAAAAATTTATGCACTATTTTTCATGAAACAAAAATTGGTTCTATAATGAATCGTGCGGGCAGACAGTTGTTCCTTAAAAAGGGAACAAATCATTTATTAATAAATGATTTATATCTTTTTTAAAGAATGACTGAATAAATTACAACATAAATCCATATAATAAAAAAGCATGATTTTATGTGTATGTAGATAAATCTGTTGCCCGCTTTTTTCAAAATCAGCAGGCAACAGGTTGTTTTCAGAATATTGAAATATCCGTTATCTGGTACTTATTCTTTGTCTTTCAGCAATTCAACGCTTCGTTTCACAAACGATGCAAGAGCTTCGCCTCTCAGTTTGTTATTCGACAACAAGGCAAGATCTATCAATTGTTTTACCGTATCGTTGTCTTTACCGAAAACGTTTAACAAATCGTTTTTATTTTTATTTGCAGAATCAATTTTTTGTTTAATTTCATCAATTTCATCTTTGGTCGATTGTGATATTTCTTCTTCTTTCCTGTTTTTGTTATCGGCTTCTAATTTTTCTTTTTTACCGTTCAACGAGTTTATTTCCTCATTCAGAGGTTTTAATTTTTCGTCAAGCGTTACGGATTTTTCCGAATTAATTGAATTTATAATCGAATGGTTGCTGTTGACGACAAGGCTGTACGAATCGGGCATTTGTCCGTAAAAATTGAATCCGCCGCCTATTGCCGACATATCTTTCATTCGCCGCATAAATTCGTTTTGCGTAATCATCACCGGAACATCTGTTTCGGACAGGGCATCGAATGTTACAACAAAATTTTCCTTATCATTATTGGGCAAATTCGCTTCAAAAACTTTTTGCAGGTCGTTTTCCTGTTCTTTTGTCAGCAATGATTTTCGCTTTTCTTCTTTTTCGATTAAATTATCGATACTGTCGGAATCAACGCGAACAAAGCGCGAATCTTTGAATTGCTGTTCCAGCTTGTTTATATAATGAGAATCAAGCTGGCAATCCATCAGAAGCACATTGTAGCCTTTGTTTTTTGCATTTTCTATAAACGTATATTGCAAATCCCTGTCGGTTGCATACAGATAAATCAGTGTTCCGTTTTTATCTTTTTGATTGCTTTCAATAAGGGTTTTATATTCATCAAATGTAAGATAGTTATCGTCGGTATCGCGCATCAGTGCAAATTTTTCGGCGCGTTCGTAAAATTTTTCATCGCTTATCATTCCGTATTCAATGAATAATTTTAAGTCATCCCATTTTTGCTCAAACTGTTTGCGGTCGTTTTTGAAAATATCATTCAGTCTGTCTGCAACTTTCTTGCTGATATGTCCCGATATTTTTTTCACGTTCGAGTCGCTTTGCAAATAACTGCGCGAAACATTCAGCGGTATGTCGGGCGAATCAATTACTCCCTGCAAAAGCGTAAGAAAATCGGGAACGACTCCTTCAACCGAATCGCTTACAAATACCTGGTTGCAGTATAATTGAATACGATTGCGATTAATATCAATATTTGACTTTATTTTGGGGAAATATAAGATTCCCGTTAAGTTAAACGGATAATCTACGTTCAAATGAATGTAAAACAAAGGCTCATCGCTCATCGGATAAAGCGTTTGATGAAATTTTTTATAGTCTTCATCCGTTAAGTCGCCCGGCTTTTGCATCCATAACGGATTAGTGATATTGATTATCTTATCTTTGTCGGTGTCAACATATTTATTGTCTTTCCATTCCTGCTGTTTTCCGAAAGCGATAGGCACGGGCAGAAATTTGCAATATTTATTCAATAGCTGCTCGATGCGCGAAGCTTCCAAAAATTCTTCACAGTCGGCTGATATGTGAAGTACAATATCGGTTCCGTGCTGCATTTTGTCGGATTCTTCAAGAGTATATTCGGGCGAGCCGTCGCAAGTCCAGTGTACGGCAGGCGCATCTTTCCACGATTTGCTGAAAATTTCAACTTTGCCGGCAACCATAAACGATGAATAAAATCCCAAGCCAAAATGTCCGATAATTCCGTTTGCATGATCTTTATATTTTGTCAAAAATTCTTCGGCGCCTGAAAATGCTATCTGATTAATATATTTTTCGATTTCGTCTGCAGTCATGCCTATTCCATTATCCGAAACGGTTATCGTTTTTTCGTCTTTATTGATGCTTACATCAATTTTCAAGTCATCTATTTCGCCTTTAAACTCGCCAGTTGAAGCAACAGCCTTAAGTTTTTGAGATGCATCAACAGCATTTGAAATCAGTTCACGCAAAAAGATTTCGTTATCCGAATATAAAAATTTTTTAATTACAGGAAATATGTTTTCTGTTGTTACGCCAATTTTTCCGTTCATAATCTTATTTTTTATTTATTATTGATTTTTTGAAAAACTAAAATCAATAATCATGCCAGGCAAAAAACACGACAAAATGACATGTTAAATTAGAACCCGTCTGAAATATTTAGCCAATACTTACAAGTCTCCTTAAGCCCCAATAAGGAACTTAAAGTTACGAATTACAGAAACGATGCGTGCCGTTCAGCAAAACGATGCGCATCGTTTGACCGAACGATACTTACCGTTTTATCAAAAGGTGCGTATCGTTTTTATTGGCAGTAAAACAGGTTGTCTAATCGGTCTCTGACACGCTTTTTGTAAAAAAGCCGTTTTTCCGTTTCCGCAGCTTGGAAATCTTAAAATTTTCATTTAATTTTGTAAAAAACATTGAGTAAGCCATGAATTTTAAAGAAACTATTTTACGGGGAATACCCATAGAATTACCGACTCCAAAGCCTTACGACAGGGATACAAATCATGCTCCAAAGCGTAAGGATATTCTTACAGGCAACGAAAAAAAACTTGCGATACGCAATGCGCTGCGATATTTTGAACCCCGTCATCATGCAGCGCTTGCAAAAGAATTTTACGACGAGCTGCAAACATACGGCAGAATTTACATGTACCGTTTTCGTCCCGACTATGAAATCACGGCGCGAAGCATTTACGACTTCCCGCACAAATCGATGCAGGCTGCCGCTATAATGCTTATGCTCAGCAACAATCTTGACAGTACTGTGGCACAGCATCCTCACGAGCTTATCATCTACGGAGGCAACGGTTCTATTTTTCAAAACTGGGCGCAGTATCTTCTTACAATGAAATATCTGTCAACAATGACCGACGAGCAAACGCTTGTACTGTATTCGGGGCATCCCGCAGGACTGTTTCCATCGCATAAAAATGCGCCGCGAGTTGTAATTACCAACGGAATGATGATACCCAATTATTCATCTCAGGAAAATCTGGAACGCCTGAACGCGCTCGGCGTTTCGCAATACGGACAAATGACCGCAGGCTCTTTTATGTATATCGGACCTCAGGGAATAGTTCACGGAACAACGATTACGGTGATGAATGCAGCACGGCGAATCTGTAAAGGCAACGAGGATATTTGCGGAAAACTGTTTGTTTCGTCAGGATTGGGAGGAATGTCGGGAGCGCAGGCTAAAGCGGCTGTTGTAGCAGGGCTTGTTGGCGTAATTGCCGAAATCAATCCCAAAGTAATTCAAAAACGGCATGAACAGGGCTGGGTAAACGAAATTTTCGATAATCTCGATTTGTTGATTTCGCGGATACGCAAGGCTGTTGCCGACAGGCAGGCAATATCAATTGCATATCAGGGAAATATCGTCGACCTTTGGGAACGCCTGGCTCACGAACAGATAAAGGTTGATATCGGTTCAGACCAGACATCGCTGCATAATCCGTGGTCAGGCGGTTATTATCCTGCCGAACTGTCGTTTGAAGAAGCAAATAAAATGATGGCGGATAATCCTGAAACATTTAAACTTGCTGTTCAAAAATCACTGAGGCGACAGGTAGCTGCAATAAACAAGCTCGCCAATAAAGGAATGTATTTCTTCGATTACGGAAATGCCTTTTTACTGGAAAGCGGTCGTGCAAATGCCGATATATTTAAGCCTGATGGCGATTTTATTTACAATTCTTACGTTCAGGATATTTTAGGTCCCTGCTTTTTCGATTACGGATTCGGACCCTATCGCTGGGTTTGCACATCCAACTGCGCCGACGATTTGGCTGAAACAGATGCCATAGCAATAAAAGTTTTGGAAAATATGCTCGCAAGTTCTCCGGATGAAATAAAATCGCAGCTTGCAGATAATCTGCACTGGATACGGCAGGCGCAACGCAACAGTCTTGTTGTAGGTGCGCAAGCCCGTATTCTTTATGCAGACGCCGAAGCGCGAACAGCCATTGCTTTGGCTATGAACAAAGCCATTCGCGAAGGACGCATATCTGCGCCTGTGGTTCTCGGGCGCGACCACCACGACGTATCGGGAACCGATTCGCCTTTTCGCGAAACTTCAAATATTTATGACGGTTCTAAATTTTGCGCCGATATGGCAGTGCAAAATGTTATAGGCGATTCGTTTCGCGGAGCAACATGGGTCTCGCTGCACAATGGCGGCGGAGTTGGATGGGGCGAAGTTATCAATGGCGGGTTCGGAATGATGATAGACGGCAGCGACGATGCCGAACAGCGCATAAAATCCATGCTTCACTGGGATGTTAACAATGGAATAGCGCGACGAAGCTGGGCGCGAAACAAAAGCGCAATATTTGCAATACAGCGCGAAATGCAACGCACTCCCGATTTGCAAGTCACATTACCTAACATAGCCGACGACGATTTGATAAACGAAACGGTAAACAGTCAGCATCAAACATAATTTTAGGTCTGATAACAGGTAAAACGCGAATTGTTTTAATGCGTTTTCATGTAATTCGGAAGTTTTGCGTATTTTTGTGATAAATAAAAAAAACGATGAGTTTAATTATAAAATGTCTTTTACCTGTAATTGCTTATTTGACAGGTTCAATTTCGTCGGCAGTTTTTGTCGGTAAGCGATTTTTCAAGATTGATATCAGAAATTACGGCAGTAAAAATGCAGGAGCAACAAATATCCTGCGAGTACTTGGTCCAAAAGCAGCGCTTCCCGTTTTCGTTTTTGACTTACTAAAAGGCATAGTTGCAGTTGTACTTGTAAGGTTTACGGATTTGCAGCACGAAACGAACCTTTATGTAAGTTTTCAGATTTTGCTTGGCGTTTGCGTTGTTATGGGTCATATCTTTCCGATATTTACACAATTCAAAGGCGGAAAAGGCGTTGCAACTACTGCAGGAGTGGTTTTGGCAATGCATCCATACGCAATGATGATGGTTTTAGGAATTTTCGGACTTTGCCTGCTGACAAGCAGATATGTTTCGTTGAGTTCGATAACGGCAGCAGTATGTTTTCCGGTAATTGTCATTATTGTATTCGGCGAGATTTTTAATGAAGACGAAACTGTTACAATGAAAATATTCAGCATTATTGCCGCAATTATGATTATTTTCACACATCGTACTAATATCAAACGATTACTGAACGGAACAGAAAGTAAAATAAGCTTCGGTAAAAAAAAGCCTCCTGCTTCCGGTTTGTCAACCGATACGAAACTTGTTGCAGAATAAGGTTATTGCAGCCGGTTGCAATTTGCCGCAGGTATTAACTGTAATTATTTTATAAAAATTTATTAATAAATTATACCTTTGTACTGAATATTAATTTAAAGTCAACTTTAAAAATGAAAGGAAAAATATCAATAACCGTACTGTTTGCAGTGATTTGTTTTGCATCCTGTACAAAAAAACATTCTGTTAGGATAAGCGGAACTTTTGACAGTATTTCGGACGAAAAAATAATAATCGAACAGAAAACGGCATCGTTCATGTTTGTTTTGGATTCTATACCGGTCAATTCCGATGGAAAGTTTTCGTCAAATGTAAATATTCTTACCTCCGAGCCTGCTTTTCTCCGAATAAAAAACAAAAGCGAAAAACAGTTAATGATGCTTCTTGCCGAAGATGGCGAAAAAATTAATATCAAATACGAAAAAGAAAACTATACTGTCGAAGGTTCGCAAGGTTCGGCGCATGTTAAAGAGCTTTCCGAAACATTAAGCAAAACATCGCAGGCAATCGACTCGCTGAGCAAAATCATAAACAGCGAAAAAATATCAGATGCCGATCTACAGGACGCAAAAATTACTCTTACCAAAAAATTCATCGAGCAGAAACGCAACAATATAAGATTTATTATAAATCATCCCAAATCGTACGCATCGATATTTGCACTGTATCAGCAATATCCTAACGGAACAAAAATATTCGGCGCTGAAAATGATTTTTTATTTTACAAGGTAATTATCGACTCGATGGATGCAAAATATTCACGGGCGGAATACATGACTGTTGTGAATCGCGATTACAATGAAATGCAACGCGCATTGGAACTGAAAAACAGGCTGGACTCACAGCAAATTCAGGAAATATCATATCCCGACATAGAATTGCCCGATCGCAACGGAAAAAAAATAAAACTTTCGTCGCTGCAGGGAAAAACCATCCTGCTCACATTTTGGAGTTCGGAAATCAAAGGCAATCAGTTTGACAACAAGTTGCTGATAGATATTTATGAAAAATACAACTCAAAAAATCTTGAAATATATCAGGTCTCATTCGATACCGAACGTGATTTTTGGCTGCGTTCGCTTGACAGTCAAAAATTACCGTGGATAAGCGTTTGCGATTTTAAAGGCACAAACAGTATCCCTTTCAGACTGTATAATATCAGCAAATTACCATCAAACTTCATAATCGACAGAGAAGGACAGTTTGTTGCACGCGATGTTTTTGGCAAAGATCTTGAAAATAAAATTCAATCACTGTGCAAGTAAAATAAATGAAAAACGAGACAAAAGGCAGCAACAACCGTTCGGCAAAAATATATTTTGCCGCCGATGTTCATCTCGGCTTGCGAGCAGGTACAAATGCGGCAGAGCGTGAAAATGCTTTTGTAAAATGGCTTGATGAAATAAAAAACGATGCCGAAGCTGTTTTTTTGCTCGGCGACATTTTTGACTTCTGGTTTGAATATAAATATGTTGTCCCGCGCGGATTCATTCGCGTACTCGGCAAAATAACCGAACTTACCGATAATGGAATCCCTGTGCATTTTTTTACCGGAAATCACGATATGTGGACATTCGGCTATCTCGAAAACGAAACAGGAATGATAATGCATAAAAAGCCATTTGAAACTGCCTTTTACGGAAAAACATTTTTTCTTGCACATGGCGATGGTCTCGGAAAAGATGATAAAAGCTACATGCTGTTGAAAAAAATATTTTCCTGTAAGTTTTTTCAGCGTATTTTTGCATTTTTGCATCCGCGCATAGGAATTGGAATAGCCAAAATATGGTCGAAACACAGCCGTTTGAGCAAAGGGCTGTCTGAATCCTTTGACGAAAATACCGACCGGCTGCTTGCCTTTGCAAAGCAAAAACTCAATGAAAAGCATATCGACTTTTTTGTTTTCGGACACCGACATACGCCACAACAGTTACAGTTACAAGACAGCAGTCTTTTCACAATAGTGGGAGAATGGATCAATGGTAAAGAATATGCAGTTTTTGATGGGAAAGAACTCACAATGCGTAAGTTATAAACAGTCAAAAAGATTTAATTGCAGTTCGACCTGCAAAATAAACAAATGCACAAATCATTCAGGATTCCAAATCGACACCATCAAAAGCTCGGAAATCTTTTTCAAAAAGGTCAGGCAGCAAATTAAAAAAGGTCGGAAAGGTTTTTAAAGAAATGATTTCAGCATTGAAATGCAAAAAACACCGGAGGCTCAAATAGCCGCTCATTAAAAATATTAAACTATTCAGATTGTTTTTTATTTTTTATGAACTTCCAAAGTAAGCAATAAAAAAAGCCTCAAAGTATAATTACTTTGAGGCTCAAATTAGGCGGCAACCTACTCTCCCACTTCCGCAGTACCATCGGCGCTATCGGGCTTAACTTCTCTGTTCGGTATGGATAGAGGTGTACTCCAACGCTA
>JAIRZQ010000147.1 GCA_031267135.1 Prevotellaceae bacterium | reverse complement strand
CGGAATTTCCGAATAACCACTCAACACGGTGCAATAATGGGAAAAACGCAGGAAAGTATAATTAATTTATACAATCTTGACGTGATTATTTCCGTTGGTTACCGCGTTAAATCGCTTCGTAAATATACAGAAATTAAGTCATTCCCAACACTGATTACAACTAAATACAACCGATTACAACCATTTACAACCAAACAATAATCAATTTGTCATCTGTCATAATGATAGTAATACGATAAAAACAATAATGAAAATTAATAGAATTTTTTCTGTTGTGGCATAAAACTGCTCAAAGATGTATGTATTTACACCTTGAATTTTAAATATTTGCAAATGCGTTGAAAATCTGTTGCAAAAATATTATGGCATGTTTTTTGCAATTATAAATGATATTCATATATTTGTATCTGATATTGCTTTGTACTGTTTAGGAAATATAGGATGACTGTGAAAGAAAACGAATCGGGAAAATTATTTTACTCTATTGGGGAAGTTGCGGATATTTTTGGTGAAGAAACATCTCTTATTCGCTTTTGGACAAATCATTTCAAAGATATATTAAATCCTAAAAGAAATAAAAAAGGTAATCGGCTTTTTTCGCAACAGGATGTTGAAACCGTGAAATTAATTCATTTTCTGGTTCGCAAGCAGGGAATGAAATTGGATGGAGCATATAAACGGATACTCGAAAACCGCGAAGGCACAATCAAAAACATGGACGCAATAGAAATACTCCAAAATGTCAAAAATCAGTTACTCGAAATAAAAAAATCAATATGAAAATTAAAGATGTAGTGCAATGCATCGAAGAGTATGCTCCGTTACATTATCAGGAAAATTTTGATAATGCGGGATTAATCGTTGGAAGCGACGAGGCAAAAACAGGCTCGGCGCTTTTGTGCGTTGATATTACCGAAGAAATTATTGACGAAGCAATCTCTAAAAACATAAACCTTGTTATTTCTCATCATCCTGTTGTATTTTCGGGATTGAAAAAGATAACGGGGCAGAATTCGACTCAGCGAATAGTTGCAAAAGCAATAAAATATGACATAGCGCTTTATGCTGCACATACCAATATGGACAATGTTGCATGCGGAGTAAATTCAAAAATATGCGAAAAATTAGGTCTTGTCGATTGTGAAATTTTGTCGCCGCTAAAAAACGAATTGGCAAAGATTGCAGTTTTTGTTCCCGAATCGCATGCCGAAAAAGTACGCAATGCGATGTTCAAAGCCGGAGCGGGAAGCATAGGCGCATACGATAGTTGCAGTTTTTGTACACAGGGCAGGGGAACTTTCAGGGCAGGCGAAAATGCAAATCCTTTTGCAGGCGAAAAAGGCAAACTTCATATTGAAAATGAGGTGAAAATAGAAATGATTGCACAAAAGCATGATCTGGCGAAAATAAAAAATGCAATACTTGAAAATCATCCATACGAAGAAATTGCCTGCGACATCTACAGTTTGGACAACAAGTACAAAAATGCAGGTTCGGGAATGATTGGCAACTTATCAAAACCAATGACGCATGATGAATTTTATAAACATCTGAAAAACATTTTTTCTTTAAAAATTATCCGTTCCACAAAGCCGGTTTCAAAAACTGTTTTTCGCGTTGCCGTGTGCGGAGGTTCAGGAAGCTTTTTACTTGGCGATGCTATTGCAAATCAGGCAGACATTTTTGTTTCAAGCGATTTTAAATATCATCAGTTTTTTGACGCTGAAAATAAAATTACTATTGCCGATATAGGTCATTTTGAAAGCGAACAGTTTACTGTGGAAATATTTTGTGATATTATTAAAAAAAATTTACCTAACTTTGCAGCGCAAATTGCGGAGAAAAATATAAATCCGATTTTTTATATTATGTAATTAAATAAAAATTAATGGCAGAAAAAACGAAAAAAAAAGAAGTAAAAAAAGTTGAAAAAACTTCGGCAAAACCGGCAGCTGCAAAATCAGAAACTAAAAAAAGCACAATGCTGTCTGATTTGTCATCGGTAAACAAGTTAAGGTTGCTGTACGAATTGCAAATTATTGATTCAAGCGTTGACAATATCAAAATCATAAGAGGTGAATTACCTCTTGAAGTTCAGGATCTTGAAGATGAAATTGTAGGATTTGATACGCGTATAAAAAACCTTGTACATGAAATCAAAGAAACCGAAAATACCATATCACAGCGAAAAAACGGCGTTGAAACAGCAAAAGGTCTTATAAAAAAATATGAAGAACAGCAAAAAAATGTACGAAACAACCGTGAATTTGATTCGCTGTCAAAGGAACTGGAATTTCAAGGACTGGAAATTGAGCTGAATGAAAAAATAATAAAAGAGCTCGGAATAAAGGTCAAGGAGAAAAAACGCGAAATAGAAACTACAAAAGCTCTGCTTGCCGATAAAAAAATTGCACTTGAAGATAAAAAGCATGAATTAAGTGAAATTACATCCGAAACCGCCAATGATGAAAAGGAACTGGACAATCGCGCAGGAGAAATCAGAAGCCTGATAGAACCGCGTTTACTTACGGCGTACAATAAAATTCGCCACAACGCGCGGAACGGCTTGGCTGTAGTAACGGTAAAACGCGATGCCTGCGGCGGCTGTTTCAACAAAATTCCTCCTCAGAGGCAGCTGGATATTAAATTGAGTAAAAAAGTTATTGTTTGCGAATATTGCGGTCGAATACTTGTTGATGCCGATTTTGCAGATGAATAAATGAAATCGATAAACAAAAAAAGAAGATTGCTTTCAAGCAGGCAGTCTTCTTTTTTATTCCGTTCAACAGATCAAATCGGGCTTTATACAATTTCCGCATAGCTTTTTTATACCACATATTGTAAAGTTATAAATTGTTTTCCCGAAGAAATCCGATGGAATTATTACACAGTTATGACATTTAAAACCGCGCAAACGGAACAGAGCCGCGTTTGCACGGTTTTCTTTTAATTATCGAATACTTGAATTTGCAAATCTTTTAGTTTTCGATGGCAAAGGTGGCAACAATTAAGTTCTTGGTAGTGTCTTAAATTATCAGAATAAATTAGTATCTTTGCAGTAAAAAAACATATACAATGATACACACGATGTCAATTCAGTGTCCTCACTGTCAAAGCAAAAATTTGGTCAA
>JAIRZQ010000146.1 GCA_031267135.1 Prevotellaceae bacterium | reverse complement strand
TTAACCAACCGAAGCGTAAGCGAAGCTCGCGAACACCAAATAAAAAATAAAACAGCGTGAGCAAAAGGTCAAGAGCAGCCGACGCTATACGGTAGCTCCGATTTACGACTGTGACTTGTAGGAACGCCGCCTGCTCAACATACTATTAATTTTTCTGCATGTTGATTAATTGAAAATTTTACCTGAATACAAGAACAAAATTTGATTAGCAAATAAAAACGGCATAGACTTCGCAGGCGGGGAACCCGCTCGGCGCAGACGGCGTTAAAACGGGATTCCGTCAAGCGAAGCGCGACATTAATTCCGTTAGCCGTTGAGCCGTTAGCGGGTCGCCGAGAAGTATAAGCCTTGACTTTTTGATTACTTTTGCGTCAAGGCAAAAGTAATAAGAAAAAAACATTATTTATTTTGAAAAGTTTTATGTATGTATTGATTAAACCCCTGCAATTTTCCCTCTTATTTTCATTCATAATTATTTATTAAAAAATGATTTGTAACATTTTAAGGAACGACTATTTAAAAATACAGATGGATTCTATTAAAAAATCAATGCCTGCTGTTTACTTACTCCACAAGTTTTTTATATTTGATTTTATGAGGCGTAATATCTCCAAGCCGTTTCTTTTTGTTTTCCTCATACTCGGAATACCCGCCTTCAAAAAAGTAAACCTGCGAATCGCCTTCAAAAGCAAGTATATGTGTTGCTATGCGGTCTAAAAACCAGCGGTCGTGAGAAATGATAACTGCGCAGCCTGCAAAGTTTTCCAGCCCTTCTTCCAGAGCGCGAAGCGTGTTTACATCTATGTCATTGGTAGGCTCGTCGAGTAGCAGCACGTTGCCTTCATCCTTAAGCGTAAGCGCCAAGTGCAAACGATTGCGTTCGCCTCCCGACAGCACTCCGCAGAGCTTTTCCTGATCGGCGCCGCTGAAATTAAACCGCGAAACATAAGCGCGCGCATTGATTTCACGGTTTCCGAGCCTTATAATTTCGCTGCTGTCGGATATTGTTTCAAACACTGTCCTGCTTGGGTCTATCTTCCTGTGCTGCTGGTCAACGTAAGAAATCTTAACCGTATCGCCAATAGTAAAACTTCCTTCGTCGGGTTTTTCAAATCCCATAATCAGGCGCATTATTGTGGTTTTGCCTGCTCCGTTAGGACCTATCACGCCAACTATTCCGGTGGGCGGCAGCGAGAAGTTAAGATTTTCAAAAAGCACTTTATTGTCATAAGATTTTTTTACGCTTTCGGCTTCAATGACTTTTGTTCCCAGTCGAGGTCCGTTGGGTATGAATATTTCAAGCCGTTCTTCTTTTTGCTTTGTATCTTCGTTAAGCATTTTATCGTATGCCGACAAACGGGCTTTTGCCTTTGCATGACGCGCTTTGGGCGCCATCCTAACCCATTCGAGTTCTCGTTCAAGAGTTTTGCGACGCTTGCTTTCCTGTTTTTCTTCCTGTTCAAGGCGTACGGTTTTCTGCTCGAGCCACGACGAGTAGTTTCCTTTCCACGGAATGCCTTCGCCTCTGTCGAGTTCGAGAATCCAGCCTGCCACATTATCTAAAAAATAACGGTCGTGAGTTACCGCTATAACTGTTCCTTTGTATTGCTGCAAATGCATTTCGAGCCACTGTATCGATTCTGCATCCAAATGGTTTGTAGGCTCATCGAGCAGAAGCACATCAGGCTCTTTCAGCAGCAGCCTGCAAAGAGCCACGCGACGGCGCTCGCCTCCGGAAAGTACGGCTATTTGCTGATTTTCGTCGGGACAGCGCAAGGCATCCATTGCCCGTTCAAGCTTGCTGTCGAGTTCCCATCCGCTTGCCTGATCGATTTTTTCGGTAAGCTCGCCCTGACGTTCTATAAGAACATTCATTCTGTCGGCGTCTTCAAGCACTTCCGGGTCGGCAAAAGCGGCATTAAGCTCTTCGTATTCCTTAAGCAAATCAACAACTTCCTGAACGCCTTCCTGCACGGTTTCCTTTACGGTTTTTGTGTCGTCAAGCTGCGGTTCCTGCTCCAGATATCCAACCGAATAGCCCGGCGAAAACACAACTTCGCCCTGTATTGCGGTATCTATTCCTGCAATTATTTTCAATAAGCTTGATTTTCCCGAACCGTTTAGACCGATTATGCCGATTTTTGCCCCGTAAAAAAATGATAAATAAATGTTTTTTAAAACCTGTTTTTGCGGCGGATAAGTCTTGCTTACTCCAACCATCGAGAATATTATTTTTTCGTCTGCCATACTTTTGAAATTATATATATTGAATTATAAATTTTTGAATTAATTTTTGCGCAAAGTTAATTATCTTTGTAAAATTAAACTAATATTCAAGATGAAAAAAATATCATTTGTAGCTGTTTCGATTTTCATATTTGCATCGTGCAGCAGTAGCAAGGAAAAACAGTACATGTCGATTTCAAATAAGGCTATTGGAACATTTTACAGTATTACATATTTCGATGAAGGAAAAAGAAATTTTCAGGAGGAAATTGATTCCGTACTCAACGGTTTCAGCATGTCGCTGTCGGCATACAATCCAAATTCCATAATATCGAAAGTAAATCAAAACATTGATGTTGAGTTGGACGATTATTTTCGGAATGTTTTTTCAAAAGCAAAATATTTTTACGAAATAACAGATGGAACATTCGACATTTCGGCATCTCCTTTGTTTTCGGCATGGGGCTTTGGCTTTGGCAACAAGGAAGAAATTACGCCCGAACTTATCGACAGCTTGAAACAGTTCACAGGAATGGAAAAAATCATGATAATTGATAATAAGGTAATAAAATCGGATCCTCGCGTGAGTATTAATGCCAATGCGCTTGCAAAAGGCTATGCCGCTGATGTTGTCGCCGATTTTTTGCTGTCGCGGCAGATAGAAAATTTTTTAGTTGAGATAGGCGGCGAAATAGTTGTCAGAGGCAAAAACAGAAACGGCGAAAACTGGAAAATAGGAATTGACAGACCATACGATGGAAATTTCAATTCGGGCGAAGATTTGATACATACAATAGCATTAACCGACAAGGCTGTTGCTACATCGGGAAATTACCGTCAGTTTTATATTGTTGACGGGAAAAAATACGCTCACACAATCGACCCGATTACCGGTTATCCCGTACAGCATTCGCTTTTGAGCGCAACAGTGGTTGCCGCCGACTGCATGAGCGCCGATGCCGTAGCAACATCGCTAATGGTTATGGGAATCGAAAAGGCAAAAATATTTGTTAATAAACATCCCGAATATCAGGCATATCTTGTATATGAAGAAAACGGCGAATACAGAGAATATGGCAATATCGCCGATAATTGAAAACCGGAAACAGCAGCTTGCTGTGAATAAATTTTGGTAAAGATACTTAATAAAAATATCTAATCCACTCTTTGTAAACATCCTGCGCCGACAAGCAGGTATCAAGCAAATAACCTTTTACTGTGATAAATTCCCGCAATCCGCGATAATAAAACTGTTTGTGGCGTTCGTCAATAATGAATGGCACAATGCCGTTGTGCAAACATTCGCGAAATAAAATTAAGCGCCCAACCCTGCCGTTGCCGTCTTGAAACGGATGGATTTTCTCAAAACGATAATGATATTCAACAATATTTTCAAACATAATTTCGGGTAAAGCATAATACCAGCTCCAAAGTTTATTCATTTCTGTTTCGACATTTTCAGGTTTTGCGGTATCTGCACCGCCTGCTTCATTGGCAAGTTTTTTCCAATTGCCAACGGCAAACCACGCTTTTTGAGCATCGGAAGTCCCTGTTTTCAATATGCGATGAAACTCTTTAATAATCTCATTTGAAAATGGCTTATCTACAGTGTCAAGCAGATAATCGAAAGCGATAAAATGATTGGAAGTTTCGATAATATCATCAACAGGCACTGCTTCTTCGTCTTTGAAACCGATTGTGCGGGTTTCAAAAATATATCGGGTTTGTTCTTCAGTCAGGCGGCTGCCCTCAATTCTGTTTGAATTGTACGCAAGGTTTACCTGAGTTTTGTGATACAGTCCACCTTTTCGCTTTGACTGTTTTTCGTCTATCAAATATGATAAAATGCTACTCATTTTCTTTTGTTTGATTTAATGCAAAGGTATGATTTTTATTTCAAATTTCGTTCATGTTTACCTGCTGTTTTTCTCGTTAATCTCTTTTTAGATAAAAAATTAAAATTTGCATTATTGTCAAATAATACTACAACATTGCACATTGATAATGTAAATATCGTATGTTTATGGATTAGGACGAGTAAACAGTACGAGTTGCAAATAGAGTGAGTTGAAATACTTACTTGCGAACGAGGTAGAACCTCGCCCTTGTTTACACGGAGTATAGCCTCGTAGAACATAGGGTAGGAGAGTAGCGACAACCTGTTCATGTTTTTTGTTTGTTGCGATTTATTTTATAAATTTGCCTCGTATTAAAATTATTTTTGAGAGATGAAAACAAAATTTGCTATTGTATTGTCGGGTTGCGGCGTGTATGATGGAAGCGAAATACACGAAGCGGTGGCTTCAATGTTTGCTGTTGATAAAAACGGATGCTCGTATCAAATTTTTGCTGCGGATGCCGAACAGTTGAATGCAATCAATCATGTTACAGGTAAAGAAAGCTCGCCAAACCGCAATGTGCTTGAAGAATCTGCGCGAATTGTGCGAGGCAACATTCAGCCTTTATCCGTATTTGACGCCGATGGTTTTGATGTGCTGCTTTTCCCGGGCGGCTTTGGCGCGGTAAAAAATTTGTGCAGCTATTCTGTCGAAGGAATAAACTGTAATGTTAACCGGGACGTGGAAAAAGCAATTAAATCAATGTTTGAGCATAAAAAAATAATTGCCGCTGCATGTATTGCTCCCGTCGTGCTTGCCTGCGTGCTTGGAAATATTACCGTTACGCTCGGCAATCCCGACGAAAATTTGCTTGCAGACATGCACGCGTTTGGCGCAACTCATGTGGTAACAAGTGTTACAGATGTATGCATTGACGCCGAAAACAGAATATTTTCAACGCCTGCCTACATGTCGGCTGCAAATATTTCGGAAGTGTTTACAGGCATTGATAATCTTGTAAAGGAAATTTTGAAACAGTCGAAGAGATAATTTTATTCCGAAACTTTTTACAGGCTTTGCTTATAACGATTAGTCCGCAATTCATTTAGACGATGCGGGTTTTTAAGATATTAATGTTTTTACTACCTTTGCATAAAACAAATATTTATGATAAAAGATATTCGGCATATAAAAAACGTTGACAGCGGAAATTTTTTTTTGATGGCAGGACCTTGTGTTGTAGAGTCGCGTCAAATGTGTTTTGATATTGCACAGCGCATTATCGAGATTACGGGTAAGCTTGAGATTCCTTATGTATTCAAAGCTTCATACCGAAAGGCAAACAGGTCGCGACTGGATTCTTTTTCGGGAATCGGAGATGAAAAAGCTTTGGAAATTCTGCAGGATATAAGCCAAACCTTAAAAGTTCCCATTGTTACCGATATTCATAATCCGGACGAAGCAATAATTGCCGCTAAATATGAAATTGATATTTTGCAGATACCTGCATTTCTTTGCCGGCAAACGGATTTGCTTGTTGCAGCTGCCGAAACAGGGAAATTTGTAAATATCAAAAAAGGACAGTTTGCTTCGCCCGAATCCATGTCTTTCGCAGTAAATAAAGTGCGTGAATCCGGAAATCAAAAAGTAATGCTTACCGATCGCGGAACATCATTCGGCTACCACGATTTGATTGTTGACTATCGCGGAATTATTGAAATGAAAAGGAACAACTGTCCTGTAATTTTGGATATTACACATTCGCTGCAGCAGCCAAATCAAACATCCGGGATAACAGGCGGAAAGCCGGATTTTATTGAAACTGTTGCACGGGCAGGAATTGCTGTCGGCACAGATGGGCTTTTTGTTGAAACGCATCCTAATCCGCAGTATGCCAAATCTGACGGAGCAAATATGCTGCATCTTGATTTACTCGAAGATATTTTAAAACGACTGGTGAAACTCAGAAAAACAGTGAACGAATTTTAACGAACAGCTTGTTTGATTATACTGTCGAAATTTCAATGCCGTTTTCACGAAACTTTCATCATCATTCTTTATTATCTTTTTGATTTATCTTTTACAGAATAAAAATTTCAATTATCTTATAAATGATTATTTTTTTATAATTTTGCATAAAATTAAAATACATATAAACATGAAAAAAATTATCCTGTCATTTGTTGCCATTTTTGTAATGGTCAATATTTATGCGCAAACAGCGACTCCGAGTGAATATCACTATCAAAAACTCTCACTGTTTGAAGTCTTGCCTGTAACATCATCCGATATTATTTTTATAGGAAACAGTATTACTGACGGCTGCGAGTGGAGCGAACTGTTTAGCAATATTAACGTAAAAAATCGCGGTATCAGCGCAGATCGCACATATTGGATACTCGAACGCTTGGATCAAATTATTAATGGAAAGCCTCGAAAATTATTTGTACAGGCAGGTACCAACGACCTTGGAGCAGGTCATTCTCCGCAATCGGTAACCGATAATATTGCAAAACTGATTGACCGCTTTCAAGCCGAAAGCCCCGAAACGGAACTGTACATACAAAGTATTTTTCCTGTGAATAACGGTTTTGAAAAATTTGCAAAGCATCACGGCTCAAAAGATAAAGAAATTATTGAAGCCAATGAACTGTTAAAACAGCTGTGCGCACTTAAAGGCGTTACATTTGTCGATGTTTATTCAAAACTTGTTGATGAAAACGGAAAATTGAACAGAGAATATACCAACGATGGACTGCATCTTATGGGAACAGGTTATCTGGTCTGGAAAAAGTTAATCGAAGAATATGTTAATTAGCCGTAGATTTGTTTTCAATAAAAAAATATGAAAACTAAAATTTATATCGGAAAGTTTGTCAAATACTTGCGTGACTTTTCAATAGTAGTAGCCGGCATTGCCGTAACGTTATATGTGCAGAACCGAGCTACCGTGCAAAATGAAAAAAAAGACACAGCGCTTTATTTGAATGCCTTGAAATTGGAATTGGAAGATAATTGTACTACGATTGATACTGTGATATCCATAATGGAAGAAACGACGAGTTATGCCCATTACATAACCACGCATGATGCAAAATCAGTCCATCCGGACACCATGCAAAGGTATTGGCTTGTTTATAATAATATCATGGTTATTAAGTTTAGTTATGATGCGTTCGAAATGTTTAAAACGTCAGGGAATATGCGTTTTATAGTTGACAAGGAAGTACTGCGGTCTATTTGGACGGCGTATGGTGAATTAAAAATACTGGAAGACGTTTGTGCTTTATATTATCAGAAAAAAATGGAACCACTAATGGCTGAAATTCAAATGCAAAGAGAAGGAAAGCCGATTGGCATACCCTTGTATGACTTTTCTTTAGGTGTAGGCGGAGAAATTGTATCCGCCATAATAGGTGATTGCAAGGAGTATTCATCGAAAATAGAAAAAGTCATATCCAATATAGAAAAGCTGTTACAGTGAATAAAGCCTACTGCTCCGATTTTTACCGGTCTGCGTGCAGTTGCCGAATTTTATGTACCTTTGCGCCAATTTTATTAAAACGATGATTCACGATATATTTGATATTCTGCGAAATTCATTGCTGATAACAGGTTTGGTAATGGTGATGATGCTTGTTATTGAATACGCCAACATAATTTCGGGCGGGCAAAGATTATTAAACCTGCAAAATTCACGGTTAAAACAGTTGATTGTTGCCGCATTGCTTGGGCTTGTTCCGGGCTGTATCGGCGGTTTTGTTATCGTTTCTCTTTTTGCTCACGGTATTGTAAATTTCGGCGCCCTTACGGCGGTAATGATAGTTTCGTTGGGCGACGAGGCTTTTATGATGTTTGCAGCCATACCCGAAACAGCAGTTATAATCGTAGTTTTACTGTTTGCGGTTGCTGTGTTTGCAGGTTTTATTATAAATATATTCATAAAAAACGCGCCACTGCCCGACTGTAAAAAGCATTTTGAAATACAAGCAGATAAAAACAGCAATATTCACGGTAATATTTTACAAAATATCAAAAGCATGACATATCGGCGTGCAGTTTTAATTTTGGGAATTGCTGTTTTTGTTTTCGGAATTTCGAGCGGCTTGCTCGACCATTCGCACGAACCGCAATTTGCAGGAGAAAATCGTATTTGGCATCTCAATCTTGTTTTCAACGAACACTGGCTGAATATGGTTTTTGCAGTTATAAGCATTGCTACGCTTTATATAATATTGAAAGTCAGCGATGATTTTCTCAATAAGCATTTGTGGGGACATATAATAAAAAAGCATTTTGTGAAAATATTTTTATGGACACTGATAGCTCTGCTTGCTATTTATTTTTTGCTGCATTTTATAAATATAAATGAATGGACAAGCAATAATCGAGTTTCTGTATTGCTGTTTGCATTGCTTGTGGGTTTAATTCCCGAATCGGGTCCGCATATAATATTTATTGTTTTATTTATGAACGGATCTGTTCCGTTCAGCGTGTTGATGGCTAACTCGTTTGTACAGGATGGACATTCGGCATTGCCTTTATTAGCCGAAAGTAAAAAAAGTTTTGTTTACATGAAACTGATAAAGCTTGCAATCGGGATTATTACAGGATTTGCGGGCATTTTTGCAGGATTTTGATTGAATTGTTAAAAAAATATTATAAGTATGAATACTGATTATGATTTGATAGTTATAGGAAGCGGACCGGGAGGATATGTTGCTGCGGTTCGGGCTTCGCAGCTTGGAATGAAAGTTGCCGTTGTCGAAAACGAATTACTTGGCGGAATATGCTTGAATTGGGGATGCATTCCCACAAAAGCTTTGCTCAAAAGCGCTCAAGTGCTGCAATACGCAAAACATGCCGCCGATTATGGAATTTCATGCAATGCACAGTTTGATTTTGAAAAAATTATCTCACGCAGTCGAAACATATCGGCAACAATGAGTAAAGGAATAGAATTTCTTCTTAAAAAAAACAATGTTGATGTAGTCAAAGGTTTTGCATCGTTTTGCACAGCCGACACAATTGAAGTTGACAGCAATAACGAAAAGCGCAAATTTGCGGCAAAACGCATAATAATTGCCACCGGAGCGCGTTCGCGTTCGCTTGCAAATGCTGTCGTTGACGGGAAAAAGATAATCAATTACCGTCAGGCTTTGACGCTTGCAAAACAGCCGAAATCGATGCTGATTATCGGGTCGGGAGCGATAGGTTGCGAACTTGCATATTTCTACAATGCGATTGGAACTCAGGTTACGCTTGTCGAATTTTTTCCTGCAATTATACCTAACGAAGATGATGATGTTTCGGCGCAGTTAAGTCGTTCATTTCGCAAAAACGGAATAAAAATAATGACCGATGCATTAGTCGAAAACGTTGATACAAACGGCGATGCGTGCAGCATAAGTATAAAGACAAAAAAAGGAATTGAAACAGTTGAAGCAGAAATTGTTTTATCGGCAGCGGGAATTACTCCGAATATCGAAGGATTGAACCTTAAAAAAGCAGGAGTAAAAATCGAAAAAGGAAGAATAAAAACCGATGAATTTTATCAAACAAATATTAAAGGTATTTACGCTATTGGCGATGTTATTGCAACTCCGGCTTTGGCTCATGTTGCTTCGGCTGAAGCAATCGCATGTGTCGAAAAAATTGCAGGTAAAGATATAAATCCCGTAAATTATAAATATATTCCTTCCTGTATTTACGCTTCGCCCGAAGTAGCTTCTGCAGGATTAACCGAAAAACGTGCTGTTGCCGAAGGATATAAAACAGCGACAGGCAAATTTCCGTTTACAGCTTCAGGCAAAGCTACAGCAACAGGAGAACGCGACGGCTTTGTGAAATTAATATTTGATACTGCAACAGATAAACTTCTCGGAGCGCATTGCATTGGATCAAATGTTACGGAAATAATTGCAGGACTTGTAACTGCCATGAATCTTGGAATAAAAGGACATGACATTATAAAATCAGTTCATCCGCATCCTACAATAAGCGAAGCAATTATGGAAGCTGCCGCAGCCGCTTACGGCGAAGCTGTTAATATATGAAACACAAACATGTAATTTAAAATGATAGCTGATTATACTCCGCGCGGATATCATTGACCGCCTTTGTGAATTTGTCGTAAGTAGATGTTTTGTCGTCGGGATTGTCGAACTGCCACCATTCGGGAACGCCTATAATTCCGTCAATGTTTATTTCTGCGCTTTTTGCTTCGTTTTTTACCGTTATTTGATTTAATTTGCTGCTCATGCCTATTTATATTTATTTGACGACACAAAAATATCGTAAAAAAGCGCTTTATTCGTATGTTTTTTGCAAAAATTATCAGGAAAAATTTGTAGGTAATAAAATTATTACCTACATTTGCGGTATAATTAATTAATGAAGTAAATATATGCCTACAATTTTTATCTTTTTCGGATTACGTTTCGTGTTTTTCAGTAATGACCATGAACCCGTACATGTTATCAAGGGTAAAAGTACCGAATTGGCGGTATTTCAGGTAATTCCCGATGTGAAAATTTTGAGGAATAACGGAATCGCTTCTCACGAGCTTAAAATTGCAGAAGGTATCATAGAGGAAAATAAAGAGGTTATCATCGAAGCATGGAATAATTTTTTTAACAAAAACTACAATGACAGCAAAGATTAACAGGGTATGGACAGACGATACGGCGATTTACATAGAAATGTCGGATGGAAATGTTTTCAGCGAAAAATTTGAGGACTATCCTCGATTGCGGTATGCAACTCCCGAGCAGCGTGCCGCATTCGAGTACAACGACGTATTTATTCGCTGGGAAGAATTGGACGAGGATTTGAGCGTGGAGGGTTTTATGAAAGAAAAACATCAGATAAACAACGATCTTTACCGTATATTTAAGTCGCATCCTGAACTGAACGTTTCGGCTATTGCAAGAATTATCGGCGTTCCTCAAAGCGTTATGGCTTCGTATCTGTGCGGAAATAAAAAGCCATCCGCAAAAAGAGAAAATGAAATTAAAAATATAATAAGACAGATAGGACTGGAATTATCGAAAATTTAATTGTCAACTGATTAAATGTCCTTATGCCGATATATCGCTTCCTGTATGCTGTCTTCGCTCAAGCACAGCATTTCGGCGGTGTGTGTAATTGCATCCATTTTTTTGTAGCCCTTTTCTATCAGCTTACCGTATATTTTTTTTGCGGCATACATATTAACGCGCTTGCTGTTGAGCAATCCCTTTTCGAGCAGAAACGCAAAAAACTGTCGAGGAGTAAGAAATTCGTCGGCTTTGTTCATTAATTCTGTTTCGGCTCGTAATAACTGCATTAGAAACTTGATTTAACCTGTACTTTCTTTACGCTCTGCTGCGTTGCCGTTATGT
>JAIRZQ010000139.1 GCA_031267135.1 Prevotellaceae bacterium | reverse complement strand
CTGCTTACGGCGTGTTGCGCTGTGGCGCTATTGTGTTACTTCCTGTTTGCGGGAGTAACGCACTGCATTTTCACGGCAATTCCCGTTACCATTTTTGCCGTTATTCTCTATGACGACAGAGATGTTAAGCGAAGGTTAAAACATATTGTTAAACGTATCAAAAAATCGCTGTTATGAAAAAGACATGTGTAGTATGCAAGGGTACGGGTATTGAACACGGCTTTAATCCGCGTGATGGATATTGGCGCGAGCGTTGTTGGACTTGCAACGGAACAGGCAGCATCGAAGTTCCCGATGAAGATGTTAAGAAAGTAGAAACAGGCGAGGTGCATCCCCTGTTTAATGAAATATTAAAAATGCACAATATGATTATTGAAACTGCCGCTGAAATTACGGCTGTCAACTCAAAAAAGCCCGTCGTTGCCGGCGAGCTTCCACATTATACAAATTAAAAATTTCATTTTGATGAAAAAATAAAAAATCCAATTACACAAAGATATGGAAAATAATTCAAACAAAAAAATCGGCTTTGAAGATTTGAAGCCAACAGAAATTGCAAACGACAATAACGTTCGCAAAAGATTTATTGAAATACTTACCACAATCCAAAAGTTAAGCGAAGCGGAAGCGGCAAGTATTTATGAACGCGAAGCCCTTTATTTCACAAAGGCGGTAAAAGCAAGCGATAGATTGCCGAAATGTACAAATATCAGTCTTTATTCCGCATTTCTCGAAATAGCCGTAACGGGCTTGTCAATTCAATCGGGCAGCAAGTCCGAAGCCTATATTGAAAGCAGAGGCGCAAATACGGGCAAAAAGGATGAAAAGGGCAATGATATATGGATAAACTCGGCGATGTTGCAGGTAACCGCCTACGGCGAATTGAACATGAGCATACGCAGCGGTCAGATTGTCCGCATGAGCAATCCCATTGTACTGTATGATGGCGATGTATTTCAGCCGCACACAACCCCGCGCGGCGAATTGACCGTCGACTACAAGCCCGCAATACCGCGCACGTCAGGCACGATTATCGGCTGCTGGGTAGCAATAACGCTGCCGGGCAACGGCATCGATTTCAAGTGGCTGTTGCAGGACGATATTGAACGCCTGAAAAAGGCAAGCATTCCCAAAACGGGAAACAATAAAGTTCCCTCAGCGCTTTATTCTTCAAACGGCGGTCAGATAGACACGGGATTTCTCGAAGCCAAAACAATAAAGCATGCCATGCGTGCTTATACAAAGCTGCGCGTGGGCGACGGCGTTTCGTTTGAAGACGATATGCCTGACGCGGAAGCCGAAGATGCAACGTTTGCCGTCCCTGAAAACGAACAGGCGCGGCAGGAAACGGTAACATTCGACAATACGGACGATAACGAAGGGGAGATATTCTGATGGAAACGGGTTTACAGACACAGGAAACAGGCTTGCAGATAGCCGAAGTACAGCGAATAATGAGCGATGCTCCCGCAATGCTGGATGGCAACAAAAAAAGTGCGCAGAACGCGATAGAGTTTGCCGACAGGCTGATAAAAAACAGCAGGGATGCCGGCATGAACGATGCTCTGGATGCTCAAATGGCGTCTTATAACGATAAGGCAAAAAAAACAATATCCGTGATAAACGAGCGCCGCAAGCCTTTCACGCAGATGGTCGATATGCTTAAAAAAGAATTTACAAGGCTCGAAAGCGACTTAAAGGCAAAGGTTGACGAAGTGCAAAATATCCGTAACGGCTATGTAGCCTTGAAGATGGAAGAGCAACGCAAGCGCGAGGAAAAAGCCCGCTTGAAGCTCGCCATCGAGCAGGAACTTATTGATGTAAAAAAGCAGGCGGAAATTCAATTATCGGCAAACTTCAACGAACATTTGCGGGAAGCCAAACAACTGTTGTTAGACAGGTTCAACAGCGCAACGCTCGGCACGATAGATGAGGTTATGCTTGACATTTCAGAGTTCAACAGAGACCTTACGCGCGAAATATACAAAACATTCTGTCCCAAAATAACGGCTCAATATCATTCGCAGGACAATTTAAGTCCTGTTATTCGAGACATAATGGAACAGAATTACAAAGTCGACAAACCGGCTTACGCTCGCCAGATAAGCGCGTATGTCAGCGATTTGCGGGCAAAGAAAGAGTCGAAGATAACCGAGCTTCGCGAACTTGCCAAAGCTAATGCAGCCGAGCGCGAGCGTCTGGAAGAGGCAAGAAAACTGCGCGAGCAGGCGGAAGCGGCACGCATAGCAAGAGAAGCCGAAGATGCGAAACGAAAAGCCGAAGCCGAAGCTGCCGTTATTGCTGCGGGCGCAAATGCATCCGCTATGGTTGATGCCGCTGTTGAAACGTCTGTAAAGGCAGATGTAAAAGAGGGTTACGAAATCGAATTAAAAAACGTGGCGGCAAACCTGCTTATCGTTCAGATGTGGTTCGAGAACGAGGGCAAAAGCCTTTCGCAGGACAAAATCAACAAATTCACGTTTGAGCGCATGCGCAAGTTTTGCGAGGCGCACGCTATCAAGACAGGCGAAATGATAAACAGCCCATTTGTTGAGTATATACCGATTTATAAAGCAAAATAATCATGAATAAAGAAGAAATAATAAAGCATTACAGAACGATGTTACCGTGCGAGCAGTTTGTGGTAACAGGCACTTATGCCCTTGTGCAAATGGGATTAGCGGACAAATCGGATGATATTGATATTATTCTTGTCAATCCTACCGAAGAGGCAAAAAACACACTGGAACGATTGATGAAAGACAGCCCCGCAGAAACAAAGCCATCGCCCGCAGGTGAGTTATTGGCAATTTTCATGCACGAAAATGTTAAGATAGATGTGTTTTTAGAAAAATCAAAAGTTTCAACTTTAACAACTGTCGATGACATTCAGATAAGCAGTGCAAAAAGGATTTTTGAAGCAAAAAAGAAAATGAGCCGGTTTAAGGATTGGGTACAGTTAAGAAAAATTGCGATGTCAATTTTTAAGCAATCTGAATTTGAAACTTACTTAAACAATCAATTATGAAAAAGACATACGTAACATTCGGACAGGGGCATACGCACAGCGTAAACGGAAAAATGCTGGATAAGGATACCGTGGCGGTATTTTCTGCGGAAGACAGCAATCAGGGACGCGAAAAGGCATTTGAACTTTTCGGCGCTGAATTTTGTTTTGAATACTTCGATAGCGAATGGAAAGAGGAAAGTCTTAAATACTTTCCCAAAGGATACGTTTACATCGATTAAAAACACACAAAGCAAAATGGGACAGATAGCAGATGATATTATTCAGGGGCGTTGCTGTTCCTTATGCAACACATACTTCACAGAAGAACACTTTTACCCTGTTGTATGTGAAGATTGTTGGGATGACCTGACAAATGCAGAAAAACAAGGATACGAAAAGCAATTTATGAGGAGATATGACAATGGAAAATAAAGACACAAAGCAAATATTTAAACAGGCAACAGAAGTACATGAAAAACAAAAAGACCGCGAGCTTAAAGAGTTAACGGGTTGTGATAAAAACGAACTGGCTCTTTTGGGGATAGTTTTTTTACAGTGCTACAATTCTTATAAGAAAGAGTTAAAAGAATTAAAGGCAAATACACTTTGCACGCGCGTAGTAAGCGCATTTCAATCTAATTATGATTTAATTAATCATATACATTAAAATTATGGACGCTTACTACTCACGCAAGGAAGTATCAAACTCGGATTTGTCGGCGTTAAAGCAGATGCTTTTCCCGCGCGAAATGCCCGACCCGACCAACGCATACCGCTTCGGAAATCTTATCGATGCAATGATAACCGAGCCGGAGCGCGTAGACTTTTTCAAGCGCACGGTAGATGATATTCAGTTTACGGTCGAAGATTTTGAAAGGGCGGAGTGCATGAAGCGGGCATTTTTTGCCGATGAGTTTTGCAGAACCCTTGCGGAGCGGGCAAGCGGACAGGAAGTAATGACACGATGCAGGAAATTTAATTACAGCGGTTACGGCTTTGAACTCGATACCCGCTGTAAGTGGGATTTGTGGCGGAGCGACTGGGGTTGGGGCGGCGATATAAAAAGTACTGCCGCCACAACTCAATCGCAGTTTGAAGCCGCTGCAAAATTCTTTGATTACGACCGTCAGCGTGCGTGGTACATGGATATTGCGGGCAGCGACCGTGATATATTGATAGGCATTAGCAAGGTTAATTTCAAAGTGTTTAAGGTAGCGATTAACAGGCAGTCGGAACTGTACAGGCAGGGATTTCAAAAGTATAACGAACTCGCCTTTAAGTGGCATTTAATTTACGGATAAATCATGATATTAAAAGTTCTAAAATATTCGGACTGGCAAAAGGTACTCGATTATATCGGCAAAATCAGAGACAACGGTAAAAAGTATGTCGTTGAGATACGGGTTAAGCGCGAGCGGCGGACAATCGACCAGAACAGCCTTTACTGGCTTTGGCTTACGTGCATCATGTCCGAAACAGGGCAGCACAAAGACGATTTGCACGAGTTTTTTAAGCAAAAAATATCTTGGAGCGGATACGCACACAATACATCTGAACGGTGTAAAATATGACGTAAAAATAGCCAAATCGACTGCAAAACTCGATACCAGAGAAATGAAATATTATCTCGATAGGGTACAGCAGTTTGCAGATACGGAACTTGGAATAATACTGCCCGATCCCGAAGATTTGCAGTGGGAAGAATTTTACAATTATTACAAAAATTACATTTAATATTTAAGAAAATGGAACAGCAAAAAACAAATCGAACTCTACGATACGAGTTCACTCCCGAAGAAAGGGAATCGTCGGCAATAGCGCTTGCCAACAAAAATCAGGAATTGCGACAGATTGAAGACAAAAAAAAGTCGGCAATGTCCGATTACGGCAGTATGATTAATGTCTGTAAGGAAGAGATTAACAAGCTATCCGACAATGTCGCTCGCGGTTATGAAATACGTGATACGCTTTGTACAATCGACTATCATCAGCCCGAGATGAACAAGAAGCTGCTTGCGCGTACCGACACGGGCGAAACGTGGGTAGAGCCGATGACGGATACAGACCACAACCTGTTTAACCAGTGGGAAGAACGGGAACGCGAAAGGCTCGAAAACGAAGAAGAAGAGAAAGAGGAAAAAGACCTCTTCGATGACGGAAACGACGAGTTTAACGGAGTGGCGTAAGCGATGAAACGGGAAGCAAGTTTGCAAACAGCCTGCGTGCAATGGTTCAACCTGCAGTATCCGCAATACGGCGGACTGCTTATTCATGTTCCCAACGGCGGAAGCCGCAACAGGATTGAAGCGAGGAACATGAAGCGGCAGGGCGTTACGGCGGGCGTTGCCGACTTGCTTCTGTTAATCCCGCGACATGCTTACGGTTGCCTGTGCATCGAAATGAAAGTAGAACGCGGCAGGCAGAGCGAAGCGCAGGAGCGATGGGAAAAACAGACACAAAGGTTTAACATGTACATAATTTGCAGAACGATAGAACAGTTTATTGATACAATTAATTTTTATTTATGCGGCAAATAGTTGAAAAATCGAACGGATTTGTAATAATATTCGATTACAATACCCGGATAATCGAAGATGTGCGCTGTATTCCGGGCAGGGAGTATAATCACAATGAAAAACACTGGTTTATACCCAAACGCAGCGAAAAGTATTTGAACACACTGCGCAAATACGGCTTTACGATAAAGGGCGGGGATGTCCCGGAAGCGTTCAGGAATTTCAATTACAAAATTGACGAAATGCCGGAACTGTCGGTTAATATTCCTTTGAAAATGGATTTGTTCCCGTTTCAGCGCAAAGGCGTTCAATATATTCTTGATAAAAAGAAACTTATTGTAGGGGATACTATGGGGCTTGGCAAAACGATACAGGCAATAGCAGCTGTTGTGGCGGCAAATGCTTTTCCGTGCCTTGTCATCTGTCCGAGTTCTTTGAAGATAAACTGGCAGCGTGAAATTGAGATGTGGACGACAAAAAAGGCAATGATACTCTCCGACAGCACAAAGCGCACTTTCCCGTATTTCTACGAAAGCGGACTTATTCAGTTTTTCATAGTAAACTACGAAAGTCTCAAAAAGTATTTCGTTGAGCGGATAAACAGGCGTATAGGTACGGATGGCAAAGAGTTGCCGATAACATTAAAGGATATTGTGTTTTCCAACAAAATCAACATTTTCAAATCGGTAATAGCCGACGAGAGTCATCGCGTGAAAGATTTAAAAACACAGCAATCCAAATTCACGCGCGGGATATGCAGAGGCAAGGAATATTTGTTGCTGCTCACGGGAACGCCGGTTGTAAACAAGCCCAAAGATTTGATTTCCCAGCTCGGAATATTGGACAGGCTTAACGAATTTGGCGGTTACAAAAACTTTATTCAGTGGTTTTGCGAAGCCGACAATCGCTGGCGCGAGCTTAATGTAATGCTGCGAAACAAATGCTTCTATCGGCGCGAAAAGAGCGAAGTTCTCAAAGATTTACCATCGAAGATGCGTCAGGCTGTCATTTGCGATATTACTACGGAAAAAGAATACGGCGATGCAATGAACGATTTGCAGAACTATTTGAAGCAGTATAAACAGGCGACAGACGAACAGATACAGCGTTCGATGCGCGGCGAGATTATGGTTCGTATAGGAATATTGAAAAACATATCGGCGCAGGGGAAAATAGACGATGTGGTCGATTATGTCAATGACGTTGTCGACAGCGGCGAAAAGATAGTCCTCTTTACTCATTTGCGCGAGGTTCAGGAAAAACTCAAAAAGCATTTCCCGGCAGCCGTTACGATATTCGGAAGCGATGACAGCGCAACCCGGCAGCGCAACATAGACACGTTCCAGAACGACAGAAACACGCAGATAATTATTTGCTCAATAAAGGCGGCAGGCGTGGGAATAACGCTTACGGCAAGCTCGCGCGTAGCCTTTGTCGAACTGCCGTGGCATCCCGCCGACTGCGAGCAGTGCGAAGACCGTACGCATCGCATAGGGCAGACCAACAGCGTGCAATGCACATATTTTCTCGGACGCGACACGATAGACGAATGGATTTACAGGCTGATTAACGAAAAGCGCGACATGAGCAATCAGATAACGGGCGCACGCAACGACGTAGAAGAAAAAATACTGGACGGACTGATTGAAGTATTAACAAGGAAAAATCAAACAACAAAATAAAAGCAATGAAAAAATACGCATTAACAAACAGCTACTTTAAGATTCGTTACGGCAACATGCCGGACACGATACTTGAAATAGCAAAGTATGAGAAAGAAAAAGGCGAACTGCCGTTTAGGTACAGCGGCGACAACTGGGTATATGACGCTTTTTGCGAGCGCCAAAAGCGCAAAGGAGTTTACGGCTCGCAGTATCTCACTCCCGATGCAACTGTTGATAGAATGTTGCATTTTGCAGGTAAATATTTCACAGATAATTGGGTGTTGGAACCCTGCTGCGGAACAGGACAAATCACAAAGGAACTGATTAAAGACGGCTACAACGTAACGGCATTTGACGTTGATTATGATATGGTCGAGTTCTGCCGGTTTATGTATCCCGAAGTTCCCGTTGAAAAATCCGATTTCAGGGACGTGCGGGGAAAATACAGTCAAATCGTAGCCAATCCGCCTTACGAAATTCCCGAACTTACCGACTTTTTAGAATGGATTTTAAGCGTTCAGGATAGCGGCGGAATGTCTGTTTTACTTCTTCCGAAAGGATTTATTCATAAAGATAAACCCAAAAGATTGACAGCAATATTAAATCGGTTTTATGTTTTGGAAACGGAAGATATGCACGAGAATTTTGAGCGTACAAATACAAAAGCAGAAATAACGGTATTAAAAAAACAATAAAAACATGAGTACAAAAGATTTACAGCTTGTTAATTTAGAGCAGGCAAAAAGATTAAAGGAATTGGGGTTTGATTTGGAAACAATAGAATTCTATCATGAAGATGGCACTGCGGATATGTGGATATTCGGCGATCACAACGCCGCCGGTAAATATTCCGCTCCCACCGTCGCCCTTGCACTTAAATATATTAGGGACGAAAAGGGAAAGATTTTTACTATCAAATGGGATTATTTAGGTGGCGGAGATTATAATTATTACTATATCATTGAATATAAAAATAATATTCCTATTGTAGGATTTAGTACAAAATGTTATTATGTTGTTGAGAACCAACTATTAGACAGATTACTATCCATTTTAGAAAAGGAAAAAGAACAATGAAAAAGCAAAAAAGGGTAACACAACTGTCATTAGAGTACTCCGAGAAGGTATGTTCTAACTTGCCGGACGAAGTGCGCAGGCTGGAGGTAAGGAAATTAATAGCCTCCGCTTATGCGGCTGGACACAACAATCAACGGCGGCGCTACTATGACAAAGTACACAAAATATTTAATATTAGGCTAATCGACATTGACAGTCCAATATTCACCCACGCAAAAGAATTTGAAACACACTTCAAATATATCATGGACATAATCAAAAACATTCTAATTAAAAAATAATGAGACAAGTTGAATTAAAAGACATTTTCGGATACCTTCCTTACAAACTGAAGGTTATTTATGAACATTCGGGCACCGCGACTATTAAAGTAATCAATGCCGAAGGAGTAATTCAATTATGCGAAAAAGGGGATTGGCGAAAATACCACATTCTGAAAGAAATTGAAAGATGTAAGCCTATTCTTCGCCCCCGCTCCGACCTGTACAAAACAATCACGCACAACGGAAAAGAGATTATACCGATTGTGGAGCTGGCTAAAATGGTATCTCCTGAATTGGGCTTTGATTTATACGTAGAAAACAGTAATGAAATATATGCGCAGTGCGGAAGCATCGAGAGAATTTTCTATAACAGGGGTATTTTTAGTAAAATAAATGGGTATGGACATGTTTCCGCTATTGAAAACCAGCACCAACTCTTCGACTACCTCCACGAGCTGAAAATCGACTATCGCGGTCTGATTGATTCCGGCCTCGCAATAGACGCTAACACATTAGAAGTTAACCCTTATAAATAAAAAGATTATGGCAAAGTGTAGAAAATGCGGAGATTATGTCAGTTATAGAGGAATATGCCCTGCATGTTTAAAAAAGTTTACTGATACACGTGAAGAAAATTTTAATAAACTGCAAGAAAAATATGGCAAATTAAGTCCTGAAAATATAGAAATCATTAGAAAGGAAATGAGAAAATTAGAACGAAAAAAATAAAAAATTATGACAGTAAATTTAAACAACATGCGAAAACAGGCGGCATACAGCCTTGACAAAGTAATAAAAACTTTAAATGACGGCATTATGCAGGGAAAAGAATTTAGTCTCACTACTATTGAAGATAAAGATAAATGGTTTGAAGGTAATTTGCTTGTTTCAACAGATGCTTTGGAATCAGATATTGAACAGTTACGGGCGTGTATTTGGACGATGCTTTGTATGTATGAAGAAAATAATCCCGATTTCAAAGATTTATCTGATGAAATTTTTGAAAATGGAGGAATTGCACACTTTAACAACAAACAGTCATGAACAGAACAATTAAATTTCGAGGAAAGACCGCAAGTGGCGACTGGATATATGGCTCGTACATCTATACGCGACATTATATCAGTGGCAAAGACTTGCATAAAATAATACGCCATGAATACAATTATGATGATGACAGAGAGGATGTCCTCCCCGAAACCGTCGGACAGTTTATCGGAATTTGCGACAAAAACGGAAAAGAAATCTACGAAGGGGATATTGTACTTTTTGAAATCGTAGGCTTGGGACGTGGCAAAGAGGAAGTAGTTTTTACTGATGGCTCTTTTGCGATACACAATAAAGAAATGGGCAATCTTTCATTCATGGAAATTGACAGAAAAAGATACGAAATTATTGAAGTCATCGGAAACATCCACGAAAATAAAAATTTATTAAAATCTAAATAAACCGATTATGGGAGCATACGAATTGACATTACCGGAAACGCCGCCAACGACTAACCCTCGCACGGGGCAGTTCCGCAAGGGACATATCCCTTTTAACAAAGGCAAACGATGGAGCGACTATATGTCGAAGTCGGGGCGGCGCCGAGCTAAAAAGGGCTGGAAAAATGTAGAGATATACAGAAAAAAAGGAGCATGCGCAGGCTGGAACAGGCAGGCGGTAGTAGCAATAACCGAAGACGGCGTTTTTGCAGGCAGGTTCGACAGTGCCGTGGAAGCCGCACGGCAGTCGGAAGCGGAAAGAAGCAATATATGTAATTGCTGCAAGTATAAGCGCAAATATGCAGGCAAAACTATTGACGGACGGCGCTTGCGTTGGTTCTACGAAACAGACGACACATGGATTGATTTTTTAAAAGAAAAACAGTAAAATGGAAAAGGTTTTAATAGTATTTATAACGTTGTTATCGCTTGCGGCTTTGGGTTTGATTATCGCTTTAATCTTCCTGTGGTGGGTAGACAGAAAAATATCAAAATCGCCCCGCCGGCATGGACGTAAACACGGTATTAAACTTGTAAAAAGAATAAAAAAATTATAAAGTCATGGAAATTAAAGAATTAACAAAACAGCAGAAACTGAATGTCTTAAACAGCATATTAGAGAACCTTCCTAATGGTGATTATTTTCTGTGTATTAAAATATCATTGGCGGCATTCTATATGGATTATATTACAGATGAAGAATATTATTTTAACGACTGTTCCGATATTACCGCGTCATTAATTCCCGAACTGCTGCAATTCAAACCGAAATCAAAATATGAAAATATGAGATGGTTTAAGAATGGCGAAGAAAGGTTGGAAGCCTTGAAAAAACTTATAAAAATCATAGAAGAGCAATGATAGAATTAATATACATGGTTTTAAGAAAATATCTTAATTAGTATCAGGTTATGAATTACATTGAATTGATAAATCAGTTTTGGAGATTAGACGAATTATGGCAGTTCAACGGCTGCGAGACGAGGCTTTACTTCTATATTTTGAAGATTGCCAACATGTCAGGCTGGGCAGACGCATTCGAGCAGACCGATTTAAAGGTATCGGCGGCTGTGGGAGTTTCGACTAATACGCTAAAAACGGCGCGTAAACGACTTATCGGTTCAGGTTTAATATCAGTCGAAACAGGCGGAAAATGTTACGGTAACAAAAGTAGATATAAAGTTAGGTATCAAAATTTGACACCTAACTCGATACCTAACTCGATACCTAACTCGTATGCTAACTCGTATGCTAACTCGCAACCTAACTCGATACCTAATAATAAGAATAAAACTAAAACTAAAACAGAAACTTTTAAAAGAAATAAAAAAGAAAATTCCGATTTGGAAATTTTTGAAGAATTCAGGAAATTCTTCGGCGGCACAAAAAAGGGCTTGGATACCGAATTTGAGAACTTCGTCAAAAAACATAACGATTGGGAAAACGTTTTACCGCTATTGCCGCCGGCGGTCAAACTCGAAATTGAATGGCGGGCAAAAGCAAGTGCAGCGGGTGCATTCGTCCCGCAGTGGAAAAACCTGCAAACGTGGATTAATCAGCGTTGCTGGGAACAGGAATTTAATTTTAATTTTGAAAAAAATGGACGAAACAGTAATAAAAAACCAATTACAGCAGATGACATCGGAGCAATCGTTGCAGTTGGAAGCGCACTTGCAAAGAACTGAAAACGGCGGATTAAGTTTAAGCCTGTACGACGACAATCCCGCTGCGGACAAAGATTTTTCAAAAGCCATCGCAAGGCTGAATTTGGCTTTTCCCAATGCCTTTAACACGGCAGAGGAGCGCAACGGCTTTTACGCCTTGCTTATTGAAGTTTTCAAGCGCGAAAATTTTACGGCGAAGCATGTCGAAGATGCTGTATTTAACGCGATTAAAACATGCGGGACGTACAGGTATATTTGCATTGCCGATATTGTCAAGTTCGACAAAAAAGTAAAACTTTACACTTACGGCGGCTATTGCGATTTGATAAGTAGCGGATTGGCGGCGCATGAAGATTTCGGCAAACGGCAAATTGACGACAGAACTTACTGGTTCTTAAAAAAAGACTTGGAACAATGAAAAAAATAATAAAATTATGACAAAAGAAGAATTCTTAAAGGCTTTTTTGCCTGATTACGAAGAGATATTTAACGGCACTCTAAATGCCTGTATAAGGGGTGAATTAGACAGAGATATTGGAATGCGGGATTTAATTGAACGTATCAACAATCGTTTGCTTGATTTGCATTTTCCTGAAATGATTGAACATTATTCATGCCGTCAGCGTGAAATTTGCGCCGAAACCTATTGGAGTGAAATGGGAGACGAATTAATGAAATGGCGTGTTTACGAAAAGATAAAACAGGCTCGAAAACCACAAAGTTACGGACCATGATTGAATTAATATTAAAATTTATTATTGCCATTATTTGCATTTGGTCTGTATGCTGGCTGTCGGATATTTGCTTTTTGGTAACTCAAAAGAAATATTACGACAGGCTAATGCTTATAGCGGTATTGCTGTTGATATTTGCTTTTGTTTTTATTCTCGACATATTTAGAAATCTTTAAAAAACAATTAAATTATGGCAACAATAAACTACACGACATTACGGCTGCCGGAGGCTGTATGGAAATACTCGGAAAAGATACAAGACACTCCGCACTTTGAAGTACGCCGCTGCACGCACAAAAAAGGCGTAATATTCCGCCTGCCGCACGGAGCGCAAGCAGGACAGACGCACCATGCATTTATGGAGCATGAAATAAATCTGTCGAACACTTTGAGGACGGGAACGCTCACAATGAAAGTTCAGATAACTTTTGTTCCCTGCCACATGGGAGTGTTCAGCGGATTTGAAACGTTAAAGGGAAGTTACGAGTGTGTTTTTTATGATGATTATTGGGATTACGAATATTTTAAGCCCGATTACGAAAGTCCCGAAAACGTTAAGAACATTATCCCGCTGCCCCCGAACATGAAGACAAACCTCTACGAGTACCTGAATGAGATTATCTTCAATCACGTATCCGATGCGGATGTGATAAGCGATTACGCTGTTGATTTGGGATGCCAAAAGGATAGTATAAAAGACCGGTTAGTGCCTATTCCCGTACAAACGTCGAACACTCCTAATGGAACAGTTGCATTTCAGCAGACCATTGATTTTTTCAATGAAATCACATCAGGAACGGGAAGTAACCTCTTAAAGCAATAAGCAATGATTGAACTCAACAGAATATACAACGAAGACTGAATAACAGTTGAAAGTCAATACTCAAAAATCATGACCGAACACGACCCCTACAAAATAATCGACACGGTGTGCGAGGTATATAAAACCTCGTACAAGGCTCTTGTAAAGTCATCCCGCAAGCGCGAATACATTTATCCGCGTTACGCCTGTTATTATTTTTTGAGGAAACACACGGGGCTTATACTGGTCGATATTGCTTTGCTCTTCGGCAAAAATCACGCTACCGTAGTTAGCGGATTAAAAGCCTACGACGACCTCATGTTCTTCTATGGCGACATTCGCGAAAAACACGACAAAATATCCGAACTGCTCAACAAACAAACTATGCCCTATATCTCTTACGAAAGCCTTTTCCGGGAATACGAAAAATTTTGAAATATATAATTTTCCACAAATATTGTATTGATTGGAAATAATAACTGATTAAATGTTTTTAGCAAAAGCAAACTTATTACAGAATACGAAAAATGGTGAAAAAATCTTTGTTTGTATTTAGTCAATAACTTTCTGTATTAATGCTTTGTGTTATGATAAGACTGAATTATATTTGCATGTATTTATGACATTGTAAATAATGAATGACGAAGAAATAAAATTAGACCCGAATAATTATCGAAAGCACAGCGAGCAAAATCTGTCGTTTATCAATAAGAGCATTGTTTTAGGCGGCACATTGCGTTCCATTGCTACCGACAATGACAATGTTATTATTGCAGGCAACGGTGTTTACCAAGAAGCGCAGAAACTCGGCATTCCGTGTCGTGTTATTGAAACAAAAGGCGATGAATTGATTGTTGTTAAGCGCACCGATTTGTCAACCAACGACGAAAAGCGCAAGCTGCTCGCCATGGCTGATAATCGCACGTCCGATACTTCGGAGTTTGACTTTGATTTACTTTCCGAAGATTTTAGCCTTGATGTTCTTGGCAGCGATTGGGATTT
>JAIRZQ010000089.1 GCA_031267135.1 Prevotellaceae bacterium | reverse complement strand
AACCGACACTTTTTGATTAGAGGGGGCTTGTACATTAAAAAAACACTACTCAACCGCAATTTTACAGCCATTGAGCATTGCTTTTTTGCCTATCCCGTTTTTTACCGGACAGTAATAATAACAATTTTATTCTCTCTTCTTTTGTCTTGATACAAAAGAAGAAAAAAATCAAGGCTTATACTTCTCGGCGACCCGCTAACGGCTCAACGGCTAACGGAATTAATGTCTCGCTTCACTTGACGGAATTCCGTTTTAACGCCGTCTGCGCCGAGCGGGTTCCCCGCCTGCGAAGTCTATGCCATTTTTATTTGCTAATCAACTTCTGTTCTTGTATTCAGGTAAATTTTTCAATTAATCAACATGCAGAAAATTTAATAGAACGTTGAGCAGGCGGCGTTCCTACAAATCACAGCCGTAAATCGGAGTTACCGTATAGCGTCGGCTGCTCTTGACCTTTTGGTTACTTTTGCGTCAAGGCAAAAGTAACAGAAAAAACATCTTTATTATCTCTTATCTCTGAAAAATATACTTTTTAAGGAGCAGCTAAACAATTCGATAATTCAGTTTTTGCCGGTAAGAAAGTTTATCATCTTTTCTATGGCACGGGTACATACGGGACAAAACGGAGCATAATCGCGCATCATGCAATGCGCTTTTGGACGATAAATACCTTTTGCCAAATATCCGCCGCCTTCAAAAACGCCCAGCCTGTCGGCATTTTCATCATTGTCTACAGTCGGGACAGGCGTACCGTCCGGCAATAAATCCTTCCATTTGCTGTCGAAATCTGTTAACGTTGTTATATTAGGCTCCCAAGGCTCAAGATTGAGGTTATAAAATTCATCATCATAGGCAACTTCCGAAGTGAAGTATTCGTCGGCAAGCCCTGCAAAGCTGTGTCCGAATTCGTGTACAAAAACAACGGCTGTGCGTGCATTATCTGCTGTTCCCATTGCATAAAGATTATACATTCCTCCGCCGCCGTAAATATCGGTATTTACCAGTATAAAAACGGCATCGCATGGAACATTCCAAATAGCATCGCGAACAGGCTTCATATCCTGTGTTGTCAGATAGCGCTCGATTCCGAAAGTGTAAAATCCCGAATTTAATGCTGTCTGCTTAAAAATTCCCTTCCCTGAAATATCCATTCCCGATTCATCCGACACCAGTTCTACCGCCCAAATGTTGAAATCGTTGCGGTGTGTATCATAAGGTGGCGTTTTGAATAATATTTCGCTAAACCGGTTGACATCATTCAAGAATTTTTCCTGCTCGGCGGCAGTATATCCTTCTCCCATGAAAACCAGATCGACTTTGTCGGATATATTGCCGTTGTACATTATTTCATGTACTTTATTCTCTTTCAAGCGACCGCGATCAATAAAAATACTGCCGGGGTCAATATCAATTTTCAATAGCGAATGGAACTGCATGTCGTCATTGCTGCGACCGAGAATATCGACAGTTATGTTTTGTTTGGGATAAGGAAAAGATATGCTGTTTGTCCATGCCTGCGTTTCGGTTTTTGCCTGCTCGGTTGTGCGCCATTCTTCAAAAAGAGTATTGAATCCGCGCGAATATATCATATTTCCGCTGTTTTTCTCGTACACCTTTACATAATATCCGCCGTAGTTGAATTTGTCAATCAGGTTATTGACAGGTCCGCTCCATACGGGTTCTTCGCGTATTTGCTGCAAGGCAGCGGTTTGATGTTCATAATTTCCGACAAGCGCAAAATCAACGCGCATGCTTTTGCGTTCAAAGTATTTGTCGAAATTCGCTTGCCCGTAACCTTTCAATGTTATTAAACATAATAAAGCCGAAATAAAAATCTGTTTTTTCATCTGTTATGATTTTTAATTAAATTAAAATTTTATAAATATGAGATACTACAAAATTTGTAATATTGAGAAATATCTCATTATGCGACAGCAAATTTATATAAAAATTTTGAATTTCGCGTCAAAATAACAAAAGATATTCGCAATGCAGATTCAATTATTGCAGTTGCGCGAAAAATACACTTATTAAAGAGCGGATGTTTATATATGGATTATTGCACAACATGTCTGCGCATAATATGCAAATATTATAATAAAAGTTACTGCTGCAATTTTGTGCGAAAGCGTACAGGTTATTTCTTTTCCAACATCTCTTTCAGCAGAGCAATCTGTTCGTCTTTGGCAGCGAGGAGTTTTTCGTAGATTTCGCGATTTTCTGCATGCAGATATTGAACATTTACGCTATTTCCGCCATAAGGACAGTTATTGTTATTGATAACAATGTTTGAGCCAATATCTTCAAAAAACTTTTCAGGAGTTATTTCAAATACATTTAACAATTCTTCGAGATATTTTGCCCACGAATATGTTCTGCCTGTTTCTAAACGTGCATAAACCGACTTTTCCATGTTAAGCAATTCTGCCATTTGTGGCTGTGAAAGTCCTTTTTCGTGACGCAGCCGTTTTATTTTTGAAACAATTTGAGATTGCAAATTCATCATATTTTTTACATTTAAAAGAAAAAAAAATTATTTTCTGCAAAAATAACATTTTTTCTGCAAATATTACAATGTTTCTGCAAAAATCGCTCTTGTGTGATATTTGACAGTAGAGTACCTTTGCTTTGTAATTTTCCTAAGAAAATTGCAAAAAAGGATAATGGCTAATCCTTTGTAGAAATAGCCTTAATTTTAAAAATATTACAAGTATGAAAAAGAAATTTGAATGTTTGACTGATCAGAAATTTACATCTCTGGAAAATGAACAAATGAATGTTCTTTATGGAGGAAAAGCTAGTGATCTACAGTATGCCGTAACTTATGGAGACATAGATACCTCTACTGTAAGGCCTAGCGGCGCTATAGAGGATGGTCCAGATGTTGTTGACTAAATTTTTGCAGGATACAATACCTGCTATAAACAGTGGGTATTGTATCCTTATTTTATTGTTTTATATTTTATGGTATTAATACTTAGCACATTTGGTGATTTATCTACCGACTGGGTAATCGACTGGCTTAATTATTATCACTATCCGTTTTATCGCATTAATGCTTATGATGTGTTTTTAAAAAAAACATGGATAGATATTTCAAACAGTCAGATTGTATTAGAAAATGACTGTTTAAAAATCAGCGATATAAATGTTGTCTGGTACAGGAAATTCGGACTGTTGAGAAACAGCGAAGCATTTAAAAATGCAATTAAAGTTGTTCCATTCGATTCTATGGTACATGTTTACAAGGAGTGGTCTGCATTCTTAAAAACAATTTCCAACATTTTTGATTCTAAACGATGGCTTACACGTCCTGATGCCGTTCGCTTAAATAAATGCAGTATATTACGTTTAGCAAAAAAAGTTGGTTTACATATTCCTCAAACGCATGTTGTAAATAATAAAAACGCAATAGAACAATTATTGATGAAACAGCCATTAATATTTAAATCTATTTATGATCCGTTTTTTCCTAAATATGAAGATAAAATGTACTCAATGTACACACAGGAAATAAGTGAAACTCTTGTAAAGGAATGTGATTTGCCGGAGTTATTTTCACCTTCTCTTATACAGGAAAAAATAGATAAAGAATATGAAATAAGAGTATTTTATCTTAACAAGCGACTTTATTCGATGTGCATATTTTCACAAAATGACACACAAACTCAATTAGATTTTAGAAATTATAATTGGGAAAAGCCTAACAGGAGAGTTCCATATAAATTACCGCATTTAATAGAGAAAAAAATTAGAAAGTTAATGCATAAAGTTGGACTGAACTGCGGTTCCTTAGATTTAATCAAGTCAAAAAATGGCTTGTATTATTTTTTAGAAATTAATCCTGTCGGTCAATTTGGTATGGTGGAGTTACCCTGTAATTACGATCTTCATCGTAAAGTTGCCGTAGAATTAATTAAAATGGACAGAAAACGGCTCAATCGAAAAATCTGCGGGATTAGTGTTTAAATTTCAAAAAATAGTTGTAAATTTGCATAAAAAACAATATGAAATATGAATGATTATTTATACCGGACAGTAGAAAAAAAGTATCGATTATTCTATTCTCTTAACTTTCTTTTCGCTAAAAGCGTAGAGCGAAAACAGTCAAATACAAACGCGACTGCAAACAAGATGACAGTTATTTCATCCCGTCATAATAATATGGAAGTTACTGTAGGAAGATTTTATAAAAACATCTCGACACTATTTGATTTAAATGAAAAAAATTAGATTTTTTTACTTGTATGCTTGCTGTATTCCGGTTAAAGGAACCGAACGCAGTCTTATCATGGATACGCAAAGAAATAATTTTTATTTCATACCCAATGTTTTGTTTGAAATCTTAACGAAACACAGAACAAAATCCATAAGTAAAATTAAAAAGATATATCATGAAGAACAGGCAATCGACGACTTTTTTGATTTTTTAATAGAAAAAGAGTGTGGACTTTTTATGAACACTCTTGGTTCTTTCCCTCAAATGGATCTTGATTATCAATGTCCATCTTTAATTACGAATGCAATAATAGAAACGGACAGAAACTCACAGCATAATTACGCCAGTATGTTTACACAATTATCAAATGTTAACTGTCTTGCTATAGAAATGCGCTTTTATGATTTTATTGCATTACAGGATTTAAAAAAAATTGTAGATCAAACATACGATTCTACTTTCAGATCTATAAATATCTTTTTGCCATATTCTGCGACATACGAACAAGATGCAATGAAAAAATTTTTACTGCAAAATGTAAGAGTTCAGCATGTAATAATTTATGATGCGCCTCAGTTTAGTTTTATGATGGAAGAACAGAATTCATCCTGTTTAGAGTATGTTGCCCATACTATGGACGAAAAATGCGGATATGTTTCCCCAAAATATTTCAGAGTAAACAGAGAAATGTTTTGTGAGTCAATAAAATGGAATAACTGCTTAAATCGTAAAGTCAGTATTTGCAAAGATGGAAGCATTCGTAATTGTCCGGCTATGGCTCAGCAGTTCGGTAATATTGCAACTTGTGATTTAAAGCATGTCGTTACACAAAAAGCATTCACCAAACTGTGGAATATTAATAAAAACAAGATAATGGTATGCCGCGATTGTGAATTTCGATACATGTGCCATGATTGTCGGGCATTCATAACCGATTCAAATAATATTTATTCAAAACCCTTACACTGTAAATACAATCCGTATGAAACGATTTGGTCTTAAACTCAGGACAATTTATTTTGTCATACTGCTGCTGTCCTTTTTGGGAAAAGGATTTGCTCAGGAGTCACTGTGCAATCCGCTGAAAGTAGCCGATACTGCCATGATGAATAATAATGCTAATTACTTGGGCGCTGTTGAAGCACTGAAGCAACTGCGGTCACACTGCAATACCAATTTTGAACAAAACATGCATTTGCAAGCATCTCTCACATATAACTCTTTTTTACAGCACAATGCCTGTCTTGATACTCTTTATGGTCAATGGTATAAAACGCCGTCTTCAGCGCCTGTTATCTTAGCTGAAGGAATAAAGGATGTTATGGATACGATTTTGCTTAACGCTCAACATCATCGTGTGGTAATGTTTAACGAGCAGCACTTTCATCCCAACCATCGTTATTTTGTTTCACTGCTATTACCCCGACTGTATGCTTTGGGGTTTCGCTATATTGCAATGGAAGCTTTGTGGGAGTCGGCAGATTCGCTGATGCAGCGCGGCTATCCGGTACAAAGCACAGGGTTTTATACCAAAGAACCGGTGATGGGGCAACTTGTTCGCAATGCTCTAAGCACAGGCTTTATTCCCGTTAAATACGATTTTTTTACTGACAACAGGGAATATGAATCTGCACTTAATTTATACGGCAGCACAATAGCGCAGGATACAGCAGCACGCATAGTGGTACTTGCAGGAATAGGCCATATCTTGAAAGCAGAACACCTGCAAAGGATGGCTTACCATTTTGGTCAAATATCCGGTATAATTCCCTACACCATTAATCAGTCAGATTCGGAAACATATGCCAGACAAATGCAAGAGAACACACTATATTTAAGACAGGGTAATCCTGATAATTGTGATTTGTACGTAATCAACAATCTTTCTGTACCTTTACAGGAACAAAATATAAACATGGAAAATAATATCCCATTAATGGATATTGAACTTCCGCAAGAGATCATTGAATACCTTGCAGAGCAACAAAGTCTGTTTCTTTCTGTATTTCGGGATGATGAATTCGATGCGTGCGAGTGGCAGGCTGTTCCCGTGTTAAATTATTTGCTGACAGCAGGACAGCGGCATATCTCGCTGTCTATTCCTTCCGGACAGTATGTATGCATCATACGTACAGCTACAAGTGAAGTTTTGTTAAGACAAACTGTTAACATCGAAGAACAGTAATAAAATGAATTTCTTGACACCGAATGAAAAATCTTTACTGTATTTTACAGCAAAATAATTTTAATTAAGCACTCTCAATATTTTTTATGAAATTTATCAATAATGATGTCAATGTTCAATGAAAATATGCGTTATCATTTGTATTTTGTCAGTACCAGCGCTGTTCTGCTCGGCAGGTAAAGTTTCAGCATGTCTGTTCCGTTTTCCCGTCTGGTTGCATGAATTACATTATCATCGTTGCGCCTGAAGCCGTAATATTTTTCGCTGTCGCTGTCAAAAATTACTTTATATTTTCCCTTGTCAATTTCAAATCCGTAATCGGTATATGATTTGGAAGGATTAAAATTAAACGCAAAAAGTAATTCATTGCGTTCAAAAATAAGAACCTGGTCGCTGTTGTTGCACACAAATTGCTGTGGCCGTTTTGAAAATATACTGTGCGTTCTCACAAGTTTTATCATATCTTCATCAAAATTACGCAGATATTGATATTTCAACAGTTCGTCATCCACGAGGTGCCACTGACGCCGTGCATAATAATAGCTGAAATTATTCCCCTGTCGCGGAAAATCTATCCATTCGGGATGTCCGAATTCATTTCCCATAAAAGTAAGGTAGCCGCCGCCTGCAAGCGAAACGGTTATGAGGCGTATCATTTTATGCAAGGCTATTCCTCTGTCGATAACAATATTCGGCGTGAATATGCTCATAGAAGAATACATTTCCTTGTCAACCAGCCTGAACATTATTGTTTTGTCGCCAACCATTGCCTGATCATGGCATTCGGCGTAACTTATCGTATTTTCTTCTATGCGCTTGTCTGACATGCGAAAAAATATATCTCCTACGATCCAGTCTTCGTCATGGCGTTCGCTGATTATTTTCGACCAGAAATCGGCAACTCCCATCGACATTCTGAAATCAAAGCCTATGCCGCCAAGCTGCTGCGATATTGCCATTCCCGGCATTCCGCTTACATCTTCGGCTATCGTTACGGCTTTCGGATTCAGCGCATGTATCAGTTTGTTTGCGAGGTACAAATATGTAAGCGCATCTTCATCCTGATTTCCATCGAAATACAGCCTGTAATCGCCAAAATCAATTCCCAAGCCGTGATGCGTGTAAATCATGCTTGTAACGCCGTCGAAACGGAAGCCGTCAAATTTATATTCTTCGAGCCAGTATTTACAGTTAGAAAGCAGAAAATGAATTACTTCGTTTTTAGCATAGTCAAAACAGCGTGAATCCCAAACAGGATGATTTCCCCGCTCTCCCTTGTGAAAATACTGATATTCGGTTCCATCAAAACGGCTCAACCCTTCATTTTCGTTTTTTACCGAATGAGAATGAACAATATCAAGAACAACGGCAATTCCTTCGCCGTGAGCTGCATCGATAAGCTGTTTTAATTCGTCGGGAGTGCCGAATCGCGACGAAGGAGCAAAAAAATTGGATACCTGATAACCAAACGAACCGTAATAAGGATGTTCCTGAATTGCCATGAGTTGAATAATATTGTAGCCAAGCCGTTTTATTCTTGGCAAAACACTGTCTCTAAACTCGTTATATGTTGATATTTTCTGTTCTTCGCTGCTCATGCCTATATGAGCTTCATAAATCAGCGGGTTTTTTACAGCTTCGGGAGCTTTATTTTTGAATTTATATTTTGATTCGTCATGCCACACCTGCGCTGTTGCAATATGTGTTTTTTCATCGAAAATAACGCGTTGCGAATATGACGGGATACGTTCACCCGAACCGCCGTTCCATTCTACATAAAATTTGTATAAATCAAGATGATTGAATAAAGAATTTACAAAAATGCCTTCCCAGATTCCATTTCCTTTGTGTTTAAGCCGGTATTTCTGCTGCGGCTTCCAGTTTGAAAATTCGCCGATAAGATATACATTCGTTGCATTTGGCGCCCATTCTCGAATAATCCAGCTATTGTTTACATTATGCAGCCCGAAATAAAGATAACCGTTAGCGAAATCAGAAAGCGACATTCCGTTGGTAATATCTTTTTCTTTTTTCTGCATTTCTTCGAAGCGGCGATTAATAGTGCGCTCGAAAGGAATTAAAAAAGGATCTATTTCCGTTAATTGCGAAACTTTCATACAATATATTTGACGCAAAAGTAATAAAAATAAAGCGATATATAAAATAATTCTGAAAATTAACTGTAAAATATTGATAATAAGCAATATAATTTGTTATAAAATGCAATAAAAATAATCTGACAGGTAATTTAAATATCAATGGCATGCCATTAAGGAACTGCCGCACGGTCAATCATTCTGTTTCATGCGGATTTTCGTTTCCATTGTCGCTAATGCAACTGACTTTAACGATTTAAAAGCAAAATAAAGGGCTGTGTACCCTTTATTTTTTCAAATGACATTTGCACAAAGTATCTATTTTGGGTAATAGGCTTTTGTGCAAAATTGTCATAACAACATCACCTATGTAAAACCGATACAAAGGTAATTACTTTTTTTTCTTTGTCAATACTTTTAGGCAAAAAAAATCAAAAAAAAGGTTAAATATATAGGTTTTTACGAATATATTCTATTTAAATCATAAATTTATAAAAATACATGGGGTGAAAATAACAATTTTTAGTTAATATTTTAAATATTGCCGCTAATACCTTATAAATATTAAAAAAAATTGTAAGCAAAATTATAAAATATTTTTCAACTCTATAAGCGAATTTATCAAAAACGTAGGTTTTTCGGGTGGTTCAGACGCATCTTTCGGTTTAAAATAAATTTGATCTATTCCGGCTTTTTTTGCGCCGGAGATATCGCTTGCAAAATCATCGCCAACAATTATCGCTTCTTTTTTCGACGAATGAAGCGAACTTATCACATATTGAAAAAATTTAATGTGAGGTTTGTTGTAGCCTATATTTTCGCAAGTAAAGATTTTTGTAAAGTATTTTTTTATATCCGTTGCTTCCAGCTTCTTAAACTGAATTTCGTTAAAACCGTTTGTTACAACGTGCAGCTGATAACCTTTATTAAGCAGATATGACAATACTTCGTGCGTATTCGGGAAAAGCGTTGTCCGGTTTGGACTTTCTGCGACAAATCTTTCACCGAATTTCATTCCCAGTTTTTTATCATCAATTCCAAAATCTTTGAAAGCCAAATAAAACCGCGTACTGCGTAAGGTTTCCTTTGTAACCGCACCGAGTGCATAATCTTCCCACAAGCGTACATTGTGCATTTTGTATGCACGATACCATTCGTCGAAATCGACAATATTTTTGTCAAGTTCGCAATTATAAAAAATTTCCTTTATGGTTTCGCGCGTATCGGTATCAAAATCCCAAAGCGTGCGGTCTAAATCGAAAAGGATATGCTTATATTTCATAATCAGAAATAATTTTTCGATAAAATTCAAATTACATCTAACTTATTCATGCACAAATCGCAAGGTTATTTCAACTATTTCCGACTGGCTTCCGATTCTCAGTTTCGGACCCCAGCCGCCTGCTCCCGATGTTATGTAATAATGCGTGCCGTCTTTTTTCAAATATCCGTGCTGTTTTTCGTACAGTGATTTTGTAATTAATGTAAACGGAAATATTTGTCCTCCGTGAGTGTGTCCCGAAAGTTGTAAATCTATTCCGTTTTCCTGCGCCTGAGCGAGGTTGAACGGTTGATGGTCGAGCAAAATTACAGGCTTTTCCCTGTCAATATTTTCTAAAAGCTTATCAAGCTTTTTACGGTTTTTGATTGTTCTGTCGTTGCGTCCTGCAATGTAAATATCATTGTCAAGCAAAACCAAACTGTCCTGCAACATTATTATTCCGGACGACTTCAAATAATCTACCGTATTTTCCATATCGCCGTAACATTCGTGATTTCCGATAACGCCGTAAACACCGAGCGGCGCCTGCAACTGCAAAAATTCCTCTTTCATGTTTTGCTTTATAAGCGGTTGTGAATGATTATCCGCAATATCTCCTACAAGTAAAACTATATCGGGCTTTCGCGAATTTATCAAATCAACAATTCTTTTCAGGTGCTTTTTATTAATCGAATACCCTAAATGAAGATCGCTTGCAGCAACAATTTTCAGAGTTTCGATTTTCGCCTTTTTGTTGATATTCACATCAAGTTTTTCGATTTTTATATTTGCAAAATTGTATCGTCCCAAAATTAATATCAACACGACCAGCGCAAGAGCTGAAAATGTTATTATTCGTTTTATTTCTATTTGATTGATACTGAACGGTAAAAAATGAAAATATTTATTTAAAACGCTTATCAAACCGACGAACAGCATTATGAGCATAAAATAAACACAGGCGATTATCCACGTTACCGAATAATTATTTACGACAACATTCGTTTGTAATGACAAGTGTTCTCTGAAAAAAACGCCTGCCGAAAAAATTGCAACAACTGTCAAAAAAAACAGATTATACGCAAGTTTCACCCAGAACATATCCGGAAAAACGCTTCTTATTTTGAAGTAGGCAAAAGCGCTGAAAATAACGAATACTGCTATAATAATTAATCTGAACATATTTTTCATTATTAAAATTGTGATTATACTTAATATTATTTTACTTGTAATATTATTTTACTTGGTACATAATATAATGACATTCATGACAGGTAAATATTTTAAATCAAGTACATTTTCTACTATTTTTTTGCAACCAAATTCAATTTTTTTGCTTCTTCCTGCATGAAAATGTAAGCTTCGACGTAATCATTTTTTATAATCCCATCCAGTATGGCATCTTTTATTGCAGTTTTAATGATCCCGACTTCGCGGCAAGGATGCAGTCCGTAAGTTTTCATAATAAGTTCGCCCGATATTGGCGGCTGGAAATTTCTGATTTTGTCCTTTGCTTCTATTTCTTTGAGTTTGGTACGCACAAGCTGAAAATTTGCAAGATGGCGTTTTTGAGTCTGTTCGTTTTTGGATGTTATATCGGCTTCGCAAAGCAGCATCAGGTCGTCAATATCGTCGCCTGCATCAAAAAGCAATCTGCGTACAGCCGAATCGGTAACTTCCTCGAGCGACAGAACAATGGGACGCAAATGCAATGAAACCAGCTTTTGGACATACCGCATTTTTTCGTTCAGCGGCAGCCTGAGCCGGGAAAATACGGAAGGAATCATTTTGCCGCCTAAGTATTCGTGTCCGTGAAAAGTCCAGCCGTGCTGATGGTCGTAACGTTTTGTTGCATATTTTGCAATGTCGTGCAACAGCGCAGCCCATCTCAGCCAGATATTAGTTGTTGTTTTGCTTATATTGTCAACAACTTCGAGCGAATGCAGAAAATTATCTTTATGGTGTTTTCCGTCAACTGTTTGAACGCCTTTAAGGTCGGTAAGCTGAGGCAATATCATGCTTAAAATTCCTGCCTCGTTGAGCAGTTTGAATCCTGTTGATGGTTTCGGCGTCTTTAATATTTTATTCAGCTCGTAGGTTATTCGCTCCATCGACACAATTTTAAGCCGGTGCTTATTGTTTTGTATAGCTTCAAAAATATTGTCGTCAATCGTAAATTGCAACTGCGCTGCAAACCTGATTGCCCGCATCATTCGCAGCGGGTCGTCAGAAAAGGTTGTATCCGGATCAAGAGGCGTGCGTATAATTTTATCGTTTAAATCCTGTATTCCGCCAAACGGATCGATGAGCATTCCGAAATCCTCTTCGTTCAAGCTCAAAGCCAAAGTATTGATTGTGAAATCACGGCGGTTTTGATCATCTTCAAGAGTTCCTTTTTCTACAAATGGCTTGCGCGAATTACTGTCGTATGATTCTTTACGCGCGCTTACAAATTCAATGTCGGCGTCATCAAAATGAAACATCGCCGTTCCGAAATTTTTAAAAACGGAAACTTTTTTGTATCCCGCTTTTTTTGCCGCGCATTTGGCAATGTCAATCCCATTACCTTCAACAACGATATCAATATCTGTGGATGGTCGCTGCAAAAAATAGTCGCGAACAAATCCGCCTATGACAAAAACACGTTGCTGCTCGTCTTTTGCAACTTCGGCAATTACTTTGAATATCTCTCTATCCAACGGATTTTCACGCTCGACCATAATTGTTAATTTTTAATATCAATAAAAAATCAAATTATTTGACAATAATTTCGCACAAAAGTAGTAATTTTGTTCAAAATTAAAATCCTTACAGCAATGAAAATTAAAAAAACCAATGTAGCGCTTCCTGCAATTCATGAAATGGGAAGAAAAATACAGCAATTAAGCGCGGAAACAGGACAGGAATATCTGTTTTTACAGCGCGGAATCAATTCGGTTGTGAATATAGACCTTAGCGAGGTTGTAAAAAATATTGATTTCAACAGTAAAGAAATACAGACATATCCGCCAAGTCAGGGTCGTGCGGAATTGCGCGAAGCCATCAACAGCGAATATTTCGATGGAAAAACCGATATTTCATGCATTTCGATTTGCGGCGGCGGAATGCCCGGTATCGACAATGCCTTTCAAATTGCGGATGTACGTAAAATATATCTCCCTGTCTATCACTGGGGAAATTATCATAATGCGATGAAAATTCGTAAAATTGAATACGATGAATACGATTCATTCGATAATTTGAAAAAAATAATTCCCGAACTCAAAGATTGTGCGGTATTATTGGGAGATCCGGGAAATCCTTTCGGAAACAAATATGATGATGAGGAAATATTTGAACTGATAAAAAATCTTGATGACAACGGGACTGTTGTTTTTTACGACAGTCCGTACAGGCGTGTTTTTTACGATAAGACCGATAATTTTTATCAGCGCCTTCTCGAAATGAATAATCTTGTAATACTTGACAGTTTCAGCAAGTCGCTCGGGCTTAGCGGACAGCGTTTGGGATTTGTTCACAGCAAAAATGCGGAATTTAATCACGAAATGGCTGTACGTCTTGCTTTCGCAACAAACGGAACAAATGCGTTTGCTCAAATTCTTGTAGAAAAACTATTTGCAACGGAAGAAGGCAAAAAGGCAGTAAGCGACTTCAAAACGACAACCGTAACGGAAATAACAAAAAACATAAAATATCTTAAAGAGTCGGGATTTATTGCGAATGAGTTTTATAATGAATCTGTTCCGGTAGGAATTTTTGCAATTATAACTGTAAGCGAAGATAAATTACTCGAAAACAGAATAGGAAGCGTGTCGCTTTCGAAATTTACACTGTCGCGCAAGCAGGAAGCGGCAAAATATTCGCGCATTTGCGTTTCCATAGAACATAAAAAACTGGTGGAATTTTTTGAAAGAATGATGAATAAAAAATAGCATTTCAGATGAATATATGAAGTTCTGTTCGGCTTGGCGTCTTTCTCTGCGTTGCAGGTAAAAGCAAGGCTCTGCCTTGCGTAATATGAAAGGTAAGATAAAAAGAAAATATTAAATCGACTCAGTCGCCGAAGCAAAATAAAGTGGAAATGCCAAATCGATCATTAATATTATAAATAGATAATGAGCAGTTTAATATATATGGATTGTTTATTGTGGTTGAATGCGCTCAATACATAACAGCGAGAAAAAATAAATTTATTTGTAAACTTCAATTAAAATAAAATCAATCAATGGTATCGACATCTCGAATAGAAGAAGATCAAAAGCTGGTTAAACAGATTTTAACCGGCAATACGAAAGCGTATGCAAAGCTGTTTACCAGATATAAGAATGCGATATATTTTTTGATACTTAAAATGGTGATAAACAAAAACGATGCGGAAGATTTAACATACGAAACGTTTGACAAGGTTCTTAGAAATATAGAAAGTTACAATTTTAAATTTGCTTTCAGCACATGGCTGTTTCGCATAGCCGAAAATACATGCATAGATTTCCTGCGCAAGCGCAAAAACAATCATGTTGCCATCGAAAACAGCAATGATGATGATGCGGAATTTTCAATAGGCGAAGATTCTATTCAGTCGTCGGTTTTGAATCCCGAAGAAGTTATGATTCGCGAACAGCAGCTGATACTGGTGCAAAACTTACTTGAGCAGTTGAAACCAAGATATAAGAAACTTATAGAACTGCGTTATTTCAGAGATTATTCATACGAAGAAATTGCCGGCGAACTGGAAATCCCTGTCGGAACAGTGAAAACGTTGTTGCATCGGGCAAAATCGGCGCTTGGAAAATTAATTATACAGTAAAAATTAAAAAAGATGAACGAAATTTTAAAATATTTCCGGAAATTAAGTCAGAAACAGATTGATCAGCTGTCGCAACTCGGCGATTTGTACGGATTTTGGAATGCACAGATAAATGTCGTATCGCGAAAAGATGTGGAAAATCTTTATAATCATCACATTTTACATTCGCTTGCCGTTGCAAAAATAATTTCATTCACTGCAAACACAAAAATTCTTGATGTCGGCACTGGTGGCGGATTTCCGGGCATTCCGCTTGCAATAATGTTTCCCGATGCGCAATTCACTTTGGTTGATTCGGTAAATAAAAAAATAAAAGTTGTGAATGCCGTTGTTGAAAGCCTTGAGTTGAAAAATGTCTGCACCATGCAGGTTCGCGCCGAAGAATTAAAACAGAAATTTGATTTTGTCGTAAGCAGAGCCGTTACCGATTTGCCGACTTTTGTTTCATGGGTTTGGAATAAAATAATTCCCAATGGCAACAATGCCTTGCCAAACGGAATCATTTACCTCAAAGGCGGAGACTTGCGCGATGAGCTTAAAGCCACAAAAATATCGAAAAGGCAAATTTCCATTTACAGGATAAGCGATTTTTTTGAAGATTTGTTTTTTGAAACAAAACAGATAATTTACATTCAGCGATAAAGCTGAATATTTGCAGAAAATTACAGAGTTACGATATGTCCATAAGTATTCTCCATTCGCGCGGATACAGATTGTTTGTGCGACCGGCGATGTTTTTTATCCATCCGAGCATATTGTTATTATAGCAAACAAGATTGTATCCTGCGGTTTCGCAATCGAATCGAATATTGTCCTTATGCAAAAATTTAAGCGCCACGTGCCTGTCTATATTGATTTTTGGAAATTCGGCGATATTCAGGTCAGCCGACAGGGCGACAGCGTGCGAAGGAACAAAATCATTGCCTTTTACCGTTCCTGTCGTAATGCCTGAAGATACACATTTTAACCGATTTGATATGATATTTATTTCGTTTGCCAGTTCTTTGGGAATAGCTTTCACGACGCAATTTTCGATAATAAAGTCATATTTGTCCGCATTCGACAAATATTTGCGAACAAAGTTCAGGTTTTTTGCAATATTTTTTTTACGATGATTTTCTTTTTTTTCAGGAAAATATGCGTTGCTGCCGTTTTTATTCAATATATGCAAACAGAAGCCTTCTCCTTTTGTTTTGTGCGGGTAAAAGCGGTAAGAAAAAATTTCGGGGAACGAATTTTCCGAAATTCCCCATTCGGGTTGAGTTTTTATCCGTAAACTTTTTGCACCGAAGCTATCAATCAACCATTTCATGTTTTCTTCGTTTTCTTCCTTATTGTAAGTGCACGTGCAGTAAATGAGCAAGCCGCCGGGTTTCAAGGCAGTCCATATATCCGCCAATATCCGGCGCTGGCGTTCGGCGCAAAATTTCACATTGTCAACAGACCATTCTTTAACAGCATTGCTATCCTTGCGAAACATTCCTTCGCCGGAACACGGAGCATCAACTAAAATCAAATCAAAAAAACCGTTTAATGATGAAAAATGTTTAGGGTCGTTATTGGTTATTACTGTATTGGAATTTCCCCATTTCAAGATATTTTCATATAGAATTTTTGTGCGGCTGTGAATAGCATCATTTGCCACGAGCAACGAATTTTCGGGCAAAAGCGAAAGCAAATGCGTCGATTTTCCTCCGGGTGCGGCACACAAGTCCAAAGCAATGATTTTATCCTTATTTTGACAGTATTGTTTCACCGTCTGTTCTAAAAACATCGAGCTTGCTTCCTGTATATAATAGGCTCCTGCGTGAAAATCGGGATCAAGAGTGAATACTGTTCGGTGCGGTAAGTAAATCCCGTTGTCGCACCATCCTACATTTTCATTGTTCGCAAAGTCCGCAAATTTGCGGGGATTTTTGCGCAGACTCACAGGCGTTTCCCTGTTCATGGCATCTTCAAAATCAGAAAATTCGCTGCCGAGCATGTCTTTTGTTCTTTGTAAAAATATATCGGGAAGCGTTAACATTATAAAATTCGATACAAAAAATTTTTATTGCAAATACCAATTTCGAAACGGCAAACGTTTTTTGAATGAAAATATTTGACGATGATATTCGGTTCGGTTATGTTAATGGTGTTTATCATGTAAAAACAGCAAAAACAGAGCGTAAATTTCCAGACGTCCAAGCAGCATGAACACGGGATATGTGAGTTTGACGGTTTCGGGCAATTCCGAATAGTTTCCCATCGAACCGTACTGTCCTATTCCCGGACCTACGTTTCCCATAAACGACAGAGATGTTGTAAATCCCGACAGCAAATCAATATTGAACATCGACAAGACAGAAGTTGCAACAAAAGTAATAAACAGATATAGCGAAATGTATGTCATGGCAGCTGATACCCGCCTTTCGTCGATTATGTTATTAGCCATACGTACCGATACTATGGCATTGGGATGCCGGCGTATTTTTAATTGAGCAACTATCGAGCGCCACAATATATAAATTCTGTCAACTTTTATTCCGCCCGAAGTAGAACCGGCACAGGCGCATTGAGCCGAAAGGTATATTAAAACGCACATTGCCACAGGATGCCAGCTTGTCGAATCGGCAGTTGCGAAACCTGTAGTGCTTGTTATTGCAATAACCTGAAATGCCGAATTATAAACCGCATCAAAAAAATCGGAATAATTTCCGTTTATTAAAAGATTTGCAGTTACAATTATTATGCCTGTTCCCATTGATGCCAGATAAAATCTGATTATCGGCGAATGAAACATTGCTTTTGGACGTCCTGTAATGGTTGAGTATATAATTCCGAAATGCATTCCCGAAATTATCATAAATATCATTATAATTATTCCTATTGGAATGCTGTTGAACGAAGATATGCTTGCATTCTTTGTACTGAATCCACCGGTAGCAACAGTTGAAAAAGCATGATTTACAGCATCGAAAAGATTCATGCCGAATAATATAAGCAGTGCTGTTAAGATTACCGTTATTCCAATGTAAACCGAAACTATCACACGCAATAACTGTTGAGCTTTGAAATGAAAATTATCTTTTGCCAGCAACGAAACTTCGGCATTTGTCAGTCTTATTTGAGTTGTATATTGCGATTGCAGCACAAGTACCGCAAACAGTACAATTCCTACGCCGCCGATGTAATGTGTTGCCGAACGCCAAAAAAGCAAGCCGCGCGGAAGACTTTCTATATCATTCAAAATTGTTGCGCCTGTAGTTGTAAATCCGGAAACGCTTTCGAACCATGCATTTGCAACATTAAATTCTCCTCCCCACAAAACATACGGCAACATTCCGAAAATACAGCTTATTATCCATGCAAACACTACAAAAATATTTATTTCCTTATTATTAAGATTAGGATTTTTAGGAACGAAAATAAAAGGGAAACAGCCAACCGTAAAAGTTATAAATGCGCTTAACAGTAACGGGAAAAAATCGGAACCGATACCATCAAATACCGAAACTAATGCCGAAACCAGCATGAATGCCGCATTTATCAACAATACAAAGCTAATATACCGTACAATTAAACCGTGTCTCATTGTTGTTTTCTAATTTTCTTTCTCATATTTCTTAATGAGTTCGGCAAGTTTTTTTATTTCACTGTTGAGCGCCGAAATTTCATCTCCTGTATCGATGCCGGTATTATACGGAACGCGTGTTTCGTTGAACGCATTGATGCCTTTTACTATTTTCACCATTGGCGATATAAAATATATGTATATGAAATAATTTAGCAGGAAAATCAATATTATGCAGGTTGAAATGGCAATAACCGCAGGCATAATCATTCTGTAATAATTATCGTTCATAAGCAGCGAATTACCTTCTACCGCTTTCTTATTAAGCAAAAACAACCTCTCTATCAATTTTGACGCCATGTCATAACTTTTATACAATTCGGTGCAGTAATACTGCAAATACAGCTTTCTGTCCGTTTTGGCAAACTTTATAATATTATCCGCAATTTCCGTATATTTCGAATAACAGATATTCAGCGAATCTAAAATTTGCTGTTCTCCTTTGATTGAAATTATATTTTGCGCTTCGGCACAGGCATCCTTGTAACCCGAAACATAAGCATTCAAGGCATTTAGAACAGAATCATTTTTTGTTGAAACATAATCAAGCAAAACCATATTCTGACCGTAAAACAGTCCCTGCATATTGTGCGCCGCATTCATGCTTTTAACATTTTCGGCTACCACGGTTGATACCGAAGAACGTATCCGCTGCATTTCAAAAACTATTGCAATTCCTGCCAGAAGCAAAATAAATGCAACAACAGTACAGCCTAAAAATATTTTTTTACGAATACTCATTTTTTAATAAATTAATTCACAAAGATACAAAATAAATTGTTAGTTGTTACTTATAAATTATGAATGGTCAATATTTTTATAATAAGCATATTGACATATTCATACACCTATATATTTTTGCAAAACAGCATTGAATTGTATTTTTTTTTGTATTTTTGATAAAAATTTTATTATTATGTCTGAAAACAGAAAAACAGCAAGTATAGTGATTGAAAAGCTGCACTCGGCAGGCAATCAGCAAAAAGCGAAAGAAATGGCGCGATATTTCAAAACAGGTTATGGCGAATATGCCCAAAACGATGTCTTTTTAGGCATAGCAACTCCTGATATAAATAAAATTGCAAAACAGTATTTTAAAGAAATCAATCTCTCGCAAACGGCTTTACTGTTACAGTCGAAATATCACGAAATACGGTGTACGGGAGTCAAAATTCTTGTTCAAAAAATGGAAAAGGAAACGGATGAGCACAAACAGCAAAAAATTCTGCTTTGCTACCTTAACAATATTGATGGCATAAATAACTGGGATTTGGTAGATGCATCCGCTCCAAATCTGCTTGGAGCGTTCATTTGCGATAAGGACAAAACTATTCTTTACGATTTTGCAGTATCCGATAATTTATGGAAACAGCGTATTGCCATCTTATCAACATTTTACTTTATTCGCATGGGACATTTTGAAGATACGCTTGCCATTGCCGAAATGCTTGTTGATAACAAGCACGACCTTATTCACAAAGCCGTTGGATGGATGCTGCGCGAAATAGGCAAACGCGATATTGAAACCGAATTAAAGTTTCTCGACAAATATGCCGCACGCTTACCTCGAACGGCGCTTCGTTACGCTATCGAAAAATTTGACGCCGATTTGCGCGAGTACTACATGGCTTTGACGGAATAACGTTACTTGCAGATTAATAAGTTGGCTTGCCGTTTCCGTACCGTCTTTTCAAAATGCTTTATGCCTTTTCCTTAAACAGTATATACATTTCAATAAAACGGTACGTACCTTTTAATGAAACGGTATGCATCGTTTAATAAAACGATACGCATCTTTTAATGAAACGGTATGCATCGTTTGATAAAACGATACGCATCTTTTGCTCGAAAGCCATATACCGTTTGGAGCAGGCGATTACGTTTTTCAGCCTTTAAGGCAGTTAAGCATTTCCTTGAGATCGGTTCCCGGACGAAAAGCCGCCTTGCCGCTCTTAACCGACAAGGCATTGAGTTTTGCTTGCGCTTAGGTGATTAATTTGGACCAAGACAAATTAACGGATATAATAATCATGATAAGAAATTAGTAATGGCAGGATTCAAGTGGTTGATGCAACTGCTATTTTATTTTATACATAGATATTTTAAATTTGCACTTTTCGATAAAGCAGCAAAACAATACACAGAACGTTACACTTGGAAAACTGATAATTATTACAGTAATAAAACAGAAATATCCATTGCAGATGCAACTTAAACAAACGGCATGATCTGAAAAACCTTTACGGCAGTTGTTTTTTTTGCTTTGTGTAATATATTTATTATCTGTTTATTTTAGCCCAGGTGTCTTTGAGTGTTGCCGTGCGGTTGAATACAGGTTTTTCGACGGTTGAATCCTTGTCCACGCAAAAATATCCTACGCGCTCAAATTGTACCTTGTCAAGAACTTTCAGACTTTTCAATGCAGGCTCAATAAAGGCAGTTATTTTTTTCAAAGAATCAGGATTTAGAAAATCCCTGTAATCCTTATCTTCGGGAATATTATCCATAAAAGGCTCGGTAAACAGCCGGTCGAACAGGCGCACTTCTGCCTGAACGGCGTGTTGCGCCGAAACCCAGTGAACCGTTCCCTGTACCTTGCGTCCATCCGGCGAATTGCCTCCGCGCGAGGCAGGGTCATAAGTGCAGTGAATTTCCGTTATTTCGCCGTTTTCATCTTTCACCACATCAGTACATTTTATGAAATATGCATAACGCAGGCGCACTTCATTTCCGGGCGAAAGGCGAAAGTATTTCTTCGGCGGATTTTCCATAAAATCATCTCTTTCGATATAAATGATTTTTGAAAACGGCACTTCACGCGTTCCGGCGTTTTCGTCTTCGGGATTATTTATTGCCTTCAATGTTTCGGCTTTATTATCGGGATAGTTTGTTATCACAACCTTTACGGGATTCAGCACAGCCATGTAACGGTTTGCACGCCTGTTCAAATCTTCGCGCAAACACCATTCGAGCAGTGACAGATCGATGACATTATCGCGCTTTGCAACGCCTACTTTTTCGGCAAACATGCGAATGCTTTCGGGAGTATAACCACGACGGCGCATTCCGCAGATTGTAGGCATTCGCGGATCGTCCCAGCCCGAAACATAACCGTTTTTTACCAGTTCCAGCAATTTACGCTTGCTCATTATCGTGTATGTAAGATTTAATCGTGCAAATTCATACTGGTGCGACGGAAATAGTTCAAGTTTTTCTATGAACCAGTCGTAAAGCGGACGATGTACATCAAACTCAAGCGTGCAGATTGAATGGGTTATGTTTTCGATTGAATCGCATTGCCCGTGAGCATAATCATACATTGGATAAATGCACCACTTGTTGCCTGTGCGATGATGCCCGGCGTGAATTATGCGATACAGAACAGGATCGCGCAGCAGCATATTATTATGCGCCATGTCGATTTTTGCACGCAAAACTTTTGCACCATCGGCAAATTCGCCTGCTCGCATACGCGCGAATAAATCAAGATTTTCAATCGCACTGCGGTTGCGATACGGGCTGTCTGTTCCTGCGGCGCTTACAGTTCCCCGTGCTTGACGAATTTCTTCCTGCGTTTGGTCGTCAACATAAGCCAAGCCTTTTTTTATAAGAATCAAAGCCCATTCGTACAGCTGTTCAAAATAGTCGGACGCATAAAATTCATTTGCCCAGTTAAATCCGAGCCAGCTAACATCTTCCTTGATTGAATCTACATATTCGGTATCTTCCTTAACGGGATTTGTATCGTCGAAACGAAGATTGGTTCTGCCGCCGTATTTTTGAGCAATGCCAAAATTGAGACAAATAGACTTTGCATGACCTATATGCAAATATCCGTTCGGCTCGGGCGGAAAGCGGGTAAGAATACTTTTATGCCTGCCCGACTGCAAATCATTTTCTACAATTTCTTCAATAAAATTAAGCGTTTTAGCCTCAATTTCGCCGGCTTCAGTTTTGTTATTCATTTCTTTAAATAATTTATTAATCTGTAAAATTACAAAAAAGAAATATATTACAAACAATTTTTGGATGGCGATGTAAAAAGTATGCTACTGTAAATATTTGGCAATCAGGGAATAAATTTGTATTTTTGTAAATGAAAATAAAGATAGAACTTGCCAAAGCACAAAGATAAAAAGAAACGGCAAGAAATCATA
>JAIRZQ010000010.1 GCA_031267135.1 Prevotellaceae bacterium | reverse complement strand
GGGAATTGCCGTGAAAATGCAGTGCGTTACTCCCGCAAACAGGAAGTAACACAATAGCGCCACAGCGCAACACGCCGTAAGCAGCATTAAAATTAACTGTGTGTAATTTTCGTTCATTGATTTTTTAGTTTTTAATTGTTACCGTTATTCTTCCGACAGTACCCATTCGAGCTGTGGGATTATTGCTTTTAATTGAGTAAGAATCTCACCATACGTATATTCACCATCGTAGAACTTTTCATCTTTGGAAACGTTACAACTGTCGATGTGGCGACTTATATCCGTAAGTTCCGTTCTGAAAATCCCTATTCTTTTTTCGATTTCTTCTTTTGTTTTCATTGTTTTATTTTTAATGATTAATATTAAGATGAACATTAATTGACTGTACGGCATTACCCGTGTATGGCTTGCAGCCTTTCTTTGCGGCTTCTCTTATCGAGGCGTTGGAACAATACCCGTATATAGCGCATTGCTGACAGGGCTTAGGTGTGTTCTTTTTGAATTTTGTGTTTGTTTCCATTTTTTTACTTTTTGAGTTTTAGAATTTCAGACTTCAAATAATAATTATGCGCTCCCAGTCTTCGTTTAGAGAGCAAGCCCTGATTTACATAAGCAATGATTGTTGAATAAGATTTAACATTCAAGGCTTTCATTGCTGCGCGAGTGGACAGCAACTCCTCTTCCTGCTGCCCGACAGGCTGAATAATGGCTTTTATTTCGCGCAGCAGCTCGTTGCGAAATTCATCCAGCTCCTGTTTTGTTGTTATTATCAGTTCCATTGTTTTTTTTATTTAAACCATGTGATTATATTTGCCAATATAGTTATAGCTGCCATAATATAAAATAGAGTGTCGCGGGTGTTGTCTGATTTTTTGTTCATTATAAAAGAAGCGTTAGTTATTTCACCTGTTAAAATGTATTGCTCTATTGTTTTGGCGCGTTCCAGCACAACACCAAAAGGGGGGCATGTTCCTGCGGCTTTGGTTTGTCTGACAATAAAATCAATGCATTTTGTCCGCAATTCTTGCGGGTTGACGGATTGTGATTTTATTTCCAATTCCTTACGGCACTCGGCAAGGGCGTCGTTTGTTTCATTGTGCGGCAGTGTCGGGTTTTCGAGTTCGGCAATTTTTTTATTGATGGCTTCGAGAAGCAGATTGACAGCCTTTTCAAATGTTCCTTTTTCAAGTTCTATTTTGCTGCCGATGATATCATCGCGGAATAAGGTTACTCCTGCCGATGCTCCGCGCGTTACAATGTTGTTGGCGTTTTTGATACGACGAGCGTACAACTCTAATCTTTCGATTGCTGTTTTCATTTTATTTGTTTAATTCTTTTAAAATATCTGTAAGTATTTCATCTGTCTTATAATAAGCGCATTTCGCCGCATTAGATAATTCGCATAACAAGTTGAAAGAATCCTCATTATTATCATTATTTACTTTAATATAGTATAAGGTGTTTCCATCTTTATCAAAAAGGCGAAACTCATAATATCTAAACATAACGCCATAATTATCTATGACAATAGAGCTATTTTTCAATCTGGCCATAAAGCCGTCGCCACTCGTTTTTTCCCAAAGGACTTTTTTTGCTTTGGATTTTTCTATCAGTTTTTCTATAATTGATAATATTAGATTACTATTGCTGTCGCCTTCGGGTATTTCGTCTCCGATTTTGATTTCTGCGCTGTCTTGCGCTTCATTGAACTGTCTAATGTCAAATTTTACTTTCATAATTTTATATTTTATATTTTATGTTTTGTTGATATGTTTAATTTCATTATCTTTGCTGTCTTTTTGAAAAAAAGAAAAGAGACATAAAATTTTGAGTTGTTTTGATTGCCGTCATCCCTTCTCGCATTTTCGCTCTTTTCTTTCAACGCTCTCACTTTGCAGGTTTGAACGTTAAATTTTTTATGCTTTTTCAACTTTATTTTAGGATAACGGCATAATTTGAGGACAAAGATAGCACAAATTGTAATATATTCCAAATATTTTAGTGCAAATTGCGTTAAAATATTAATAATATATTGATTCTGAGGAATAAATAAAATGTTAGAAATGACTTATATATTATGATTAATTTCTAAAACAAGTGCAAAATGCTCTTATTTTATATTATTTTGCACTTGTTTTTTTAATAAAATCAAAATAATTTACATGTCAATAATTTAATTTTGTATAATATGGAAAACAAACGAAATGATATTTTAGAAAATATAATTAAAATCCGTAAAAACAAAGGGTTTAGTCAAGATTATATTGCTGAAAGATTAGGAATGAAACAGTCTGGATATGGGCTTATAGAAAGAGGGGACAGAGGATTGCAATATGATGTATTATTACAAATTGCAATAGTGTTTGATATGGATATAATAGACATTATTACATATCCGAAAAAACATATTGATACGGGTTGTATTTTGGAAAATACTTTAAGCATTGATGAAAAGGTAACATTGCAAATTGAACTAAAAAAAGAAAAGAAAGAGCAAGTTTTAAGATTAGTTTTTGGAGAAAATAATTTGGAAATACTAAATAGATAATTAAATATTAATCAAATAAAATTTATATATATGGAAGATGAAAATCAAATAAAATATTTGAGTAGCCAAATTAATGAATTACATAAGGAAATTATATTGTTACGAGCTGACAAATATGTTGATAAATTCCTAAAATATATTGATTTAATTTCGACTACATACATTCTCGTTGATTTTTGGGAAGGCAAAAGAGATATTATAAAAGATTATGATTCATATGTTAATGAAAACAATAACGACAAAATAAAACAAACTGAAAACGAAAACGATTTTATTCTTTTGTATAAGAATTATAAATATATTTATGATTTTCATAATAAATATATGTTTGATGGGTGTCTTAATTTTCCGTCACACTTAAATAACAAGCAAGAAATATCAAAAATAAACACAGAAATAGACGGATTATTAATTTCTATTAATTTTATTTGGTATGGCATAAACTGCCGTAAAGACATTAGAGAAAGTATGAGTAGAATAACATTAACTGACTTAAATAATAAAGATAAATATACAAGTGGACGTATAAAATACTGTATAAAAAACTTTGATGCGAAGTATTTAAAAGAAAATGATCCTATTGTTGAACTAATAGCAGACATATCAGGCGATGTCGAAATAGAAATAGCTACTCCATATTTAAATCTAATTCACAAATATTATGAATAAGGTTGAAATAACATATAATAATTGTACTTTTAATATCAATGTGGTTCTGCTAAATACCTATATAGATGAGATTGTTGGGATTCGGAATAGATTAACCACAGAGCAAAAAAATGAAATAATAAAAATTGTTCAAAGTTCTGATAATCCAAAAGATTTAGCAAGCACATGGAGTGAAATTAAAAAAAAATTAAGCGATTTTGGCGTAATGACTGCCGCCAATATTTTTTCTCAAATAATATTAGACACAGGAGTAATACAATTATTGATTAATTTGTTGCTAAAATAAAAAAACTTATGAATAAAAAACAAAAAATAGTAATGGGAATTATAATAATCCTTTTTTCGGTACTGTGTTTAATAATTCCTGTGCAAAAATATTATGATTATGGTGGACGTAAATCACCTATTAAGACTCTTCCTTATGCAGATGCAGAATATGCCAAGCAATTTCTACTTGTGCAAAAAGAATATGATTTTGGATGGCTTGTAACAAGAAGTTTAGTTTTATTTGCCTGCGGGACTTTTGTTTTGCTTGTTTTAAAAAATAAAAAGCAAGACAAACCGGAAACCAAAGAAACATCTGATAATATAAACCAAGCAGAGAAGCCCAAAGCGCCCAATCAGGAAAATCATATTAAGATGCTTGGATACATGAAAGCGCTAAACGATTTCAACAAACAGAATAAAAATTAAATACAAACAAATTAAACTAAAAAGACATGAAAAGAATTTTACTATTGACGTTATTTTTTTCGGGAACAAATTATTTATTGTAATTTTGTAATAAGTTTCAATTTTAAAAAATAATATTATGGAACAATTAGAATTACGGATAAATTTCACGGCTGATTTATTTGAACAACAAAGCAAAGAAAACGGATTTACATATTGGTTTGCATCAAAATTAATGGAAATGCTTGGTTATAAAAGTATGACATCATTCAGTAAGGCAATAAATAAAGCGATGACAACATGCAACACGCTTAATATACCGATTATAGAAAATTTTGAGCAAATAAAAGTAATCATAGATGGTAAATACGGTATTGATTTTAGATTATCAAGGTTTGCGTGTTATCTTGTTGCCATGAATGCAGACAATAAAAATCCTGAAGTGGCACGCGCACAGGCATATTTTGCGGCATTGGCCGGTGCGGTAAATAATTATATGTCTGAAGTCAATAAAGTAGAACGATTGGTAGTAAGAGAAGAAATATCGGAACGAGAAAGCAGTTTATCGGGAGTAGCAAAAAAGGCGGGTATTGAAAATTATGCTTTTTTTCAGTCGGCAGGATACAGAGGTATGTATAATATGCATATTGCAAAACTGCGCGAAATGCGACACATACCCATCAAAAAATCGCCGCTTGATTTTATGGGTAAAGATGAATTGGCTGCAAATTTATTCAGAATAACGCAAACAGAATTAAAAATAAAGAACGAAAACATACAAGGACAAAGCAAACTTGAGGTCGCAGCCGAAAATGTAGGCAAAGAGGTTCGTGAGACAATGATACGGATAAGTGGAATAGCTCCTGAAAATTTGCAGAAAGAAGAAGATTTACAAGAAGTGAAAAAAGAATTAAAGACAAAGAACAAAACAATAAAATTAATAGATAATAAAAAGAAATGAAGCCTCTATTATTGGCGTTATTCATCTGCGTGTCGGCATTGGGGCAACCGCAGGAACAGACAAAGTCCGACAAGGAAACTTATGTGCTAATATGCGCCAGCAAAAATGCCTATGCTTATCACAAGCATGAATGTAAGGGATTGAAAAAGTGCAGCCACGAAGTAAAGAAAATCACTTTAAAAGAAGCAAAAGAAAAAGGTTACAAGGCTTGCGGGTATTGTTATAAAAAATAAAAGAATATTTTTATCTGCTTGTAATTAAAAATGATTATCTTTGCGGTGCTGAAAAATAAAGAGGTTGTTGTGAGTTTGCATACAATATTACATTTGTAGTGTACATAAAATAAATATACAATCTTATTACAAAGTAGTAATTGTGCGGAAAATGTGCGGAATTTCAGACAAAATTAAATTTACAAAATATTGTAGATTAGCAATATAGTAAAATGATAATATCTCTTGTCCTGGGCACTTTATTAACATTTAACTGCTTAATTTTTTAAGCAGCGCATTTCGGGGATGTTTTGGTTTTGACAGCAATTGATTCCGGAGTGTAAGCACGTCGAGCGCTGAGATGGCGGCTCGTTAATCCCGACACTCAAGCCTTAAACGGCAACGAAAATTTTGCACTCGCTGCGTGATTTACAAGGTAAATCCGCTTAATTTCGGCACACAAGGTGAGCTGGAACGAGAATCCCGTCAGGCAGTTCAGCCTCTTAATTGCAAGACGTATGGGGTTTCATTTATTTGAGGATAATTTGTGCGACTCCTTTAAGCGCAAACGAAATTTTAAAGGATAAGGAATAAATTCGGTTGTTTTCTACCTGACTTATTCACGAAAAAATAAAGAAAACTAAACGTGTAGAAAGCATTTGGGTGCATTGTTTGGACGCGAGTTCGAATCTCGCCATCTCCACGATACATAACATAGAAAGCAGACACGCGGAAGGCGTTTCAGCAACGATGGATGGTATAAAACTAAACTACCGCACGCCTAAAGGCAGGGGATTTTACCTATCCCAGAATTATAAATTAAAAATCAATATAAATAAAAGATGGAGAAAGTGCATGACAGCAAAAGACGTATATCTTAAACTTTGGCTTAATGTTCAAAAAGTAGGATAAAAATGCAGCAAGTAATTGCAATATATATCTTTGCAGTATTTTTTGTATATGGATAAAAACTTTGCTTTCATTGCAGTTCTCAAAGTGTGGTAA
>JAIRZQ010000011.1 GCA_031267135.1 Prevotellaceae bacterium | reverse complement strand
TGACCTTGATATTAAATCTTTTCAAATCAAAATTAACAAGCGTCCGAGAAAATTGCTTAATTTTGAGACGCCGATTGAAAGGTTTTACAAAAAGTTGCATTTATAACTTGAATCTGCGTAGTCATTATTTCCTGGTCGGTGAATACTGGTTTGGAATTATTGCTGTATCTTTAGCATCAGAATTGTAATCCGGAATCATATAAATTGCAGATGTACAGATGAATTTGTATCGGCATTAGTTTTTTTCTCTCGGGAATCATGGCATAGAAAATAATGGGAATTATTCTTCTATATTAATGATCCCCAGAGAATTGAACGAATATTTACACTGTTATTTTACTGGTAATCCGCATTTTTTAGCGTTCAAATCTATCTATGGGCTTTTCAATTACTAATTCGTATTAATAATTGATGTTACGCACAATCGGTCAGAGTCACACAGTCCTGAAGGCAATGCAGCTTTAACTGTCCTGCATAACATAACTTAATTACGATAGTGAATTAAATTAGGTGTAATGATTTAATTATTGTCCATCAACCCTCTCGCCTGGCGTAATACGGAAATTGCAACGGGCAGGGATAATCTGATTTGGCTATTAGAAGCATCAAGACATAGTAGCATACAACCGGAAATGGACACAGTAATTTTAAAATTATTAAATCTTTAAATCATTATGAATTTATGTTTTGTAATTTACAATTTTCACGTATATTTGTAAAAAATTTCAATAAAATATAACAGTTATGATAAATTATTTATTTTGGATAATACCGGTATGCTCTGTTACAGCGCTGATTTTTGCTTATGCGTTTTTCCGTAAAATGCTTAAAGAATCGGAAGGAACAGAAACAATGAAAACAATTGCCGGCTACGTACGAAAAGGCGCTATGGCTTATCTTTCTCAACAGTATAAGGTTGTGATTATTGTATTCGTGATACTTGCCTTATTCTTTGCCTTTTTGGCTTATGGCTTGGGAATTCAAAACAGGTGGGTTCCGTTTGCTTTCCTCACAGGTGGTTTTTTTTCGGGTCTGGCAGGATTTATCGGCATGAAAACAGCAACTTTTGCCTCTGCGCGTACGGCAAATGCGGCACGGCGTTCACTTAACGATGGTCTCAAAATCGCTTTTCGCTCAGGCGCTGTTATGGGACTTGTAGTTGTCGGACTCGGGCTGCTGGACATTTCCGCATGGTATCTGGTTCTTGATAACTTTATTGATGCAACGCAGGGAGAAAAGCTTGTAATAATAACAACAACAATGCTGACATTCGGCATGGGAGCCTCCACTCAGGCTTTGTTTGCACGCGTTGGCGGCGGAATATATACCAAGGCGGCTGATGTTGGAGCCGACCTTGTAGGGAAAGTTGAAGCCGGAATACCCGAAGACGATCCGCGCAATCCGGCAACGATTGCCGATAACGTTGGCGATAATGTGGGAGATGTTGCAGGAATGGGCGCCGACCTTTACGAATCATACTGCGGCGCCATATTGGCAACGGCGGCTCTCGGCGCTTCGGCATTCATGCTGAAACCCGACATGCAGTTGAAAGCCGTATTTGCCCCAATGTTAATTGCTGCAATAGGCATTATACTGTCGATAATCGGAATTTTTACGGTGCGCACAAAAGAAGGAGCCGGAATGAAACAGCTTCTGCGCTCGCTTGGATTTGGAGTAAATCTGAGTTCTCTTCTTATCGCCGCATCAACTTTTGGCATTTTATATCTTTTACAGATAGAAAACTGGGCGGGAATTTCGTGTTCGGTGATTGTAGGTCTGCTTGCAGGAATCATAATAGGACAATCAACCGAGTATTATACATCCCATTCTTACAAGCCAACTAAAAGAATAGCGCAGAGTTCGGCGTCAGGACCTGCTACGGTAATCATTTCAGGAATAGGTCTTGGAATGATATCAACTGCTATTCCTGTCATAACAATAGCGATGGCAATAATTTTAGCCTTTTTGTGCGCCATAGGATTTGATACGGCAAATCTGATTTCGGCAAATAATTTAAGTGTTGGGCTGTACGGAATAGGAATCGCCGCCGTTGGTATGTTGTCAACTCTTGGCATTACGCTTGCTACCGATGCTTATGGTCCAATAGCAGATAATGCAGGCGGAAATGCAGAAATGAGCAAACTCGACCCCGAAGTCCGCAAGCGTACCGATGTGCTCGATGCTCTCGGAAATACAACGGCTGCAACAGGCAAAGGCTTTGCAATAGGTTCGGCTGCGCTTACTGCGCTTGCTCTTCTGGCATCATATATCGAAGAAATAAAAATAGGATTAACGCATTTGGGAGAAAAAACTATTGCAGTTGCCGACAGGATTATAGATGTATCAACGGCAACAATTCCTGATATTATGACATATTTCGAGATAAACCTGATGAATCCCAAAGTGCTGATAGGAGCATTTATCGGAGCAATGATGTCGTTTCTGTTCTGCGGACTTACAATGAATGCGGTAGGTCGCGCCGCACAAAAAATGGTCGAAGAAGTTCGCCGCCAGTTTCGCGAAATAAAGGGAATCCTTACAGGCGAAGCAACTCCCGACTATGCACGCTGTGTAGAAATATCAACTAAAGGAGCGCAAAGAGAAATGCTGTTCCCGTCAATACTGGCGATAGTTGTACCTGTTTTGACAGGCATAATTTTCGGAGTGTCGGGCGTTATGGGATTACTGCTTGGAGGACTGGCTTCGGGATTTGTACTTGCAATATTTATGGCAAATGCAGGCGGAGCATGGGACAATGCAAAAAAATATGTTGAAGAGGGAAATCATGGAGGCAAGGGTTCCGAAAGTCATAAGGCTACAGTTGTCGGCGATACTGTAGGCGATCCATTTAAAGACACATCAGGCCCAAGTCTGAACATACTTATCAAATTAATGTCGATGGTTTCGATAGTTACGGCAGGATTAACATGCGCATTCAGCTTACTGTAGAAATATTGCAGTATAGCAAAATAACAATGCGTAAAAAATTACCCATAAAATGAAAAATGCATTTTTGGCAGCGCAGTTATCGCCGGCTGTTGACTTTTGCGACCTCGACGGAAATTTGCTGATTGCTCCCACTGCCGATTTGTATAAAGGTGCAACACTGCAAAATAATGCCGAACCGATTTACCCGGAATAGGAATTGTAAAAAAATAATTTAAATATAAGTACATAACAACAAACGCCCCTTACAAAAACATTCTTTTGTAGGGGGCGTTTGTTGTTACGCCTGTCGAAAGTGCGCTGCGCCAAACAGGGTTGCTGCTTGTTATTCGTAATATTCTATGGTTCTTGTTGTAATGGTTGGTTTTTCTTTGCTTGTCTCGCCGTAATCTTTTATTGTTTCAATATTGTTTCCTTTGGCGTCATATTTGTAGGTTTCTTTAGAATCTAAGCTGCCGGCGGAGTTATACCTATTATGTTCAATCTCATTTCCCTTGTCATCATATTTCCACGTCGTTTTATAACTTAAACTGCCGTCGGATTTATAATGATTCGCTTCAATTTTATTTCCTTTGGCGTCATGTTTGTAAGTTTCTTTGTACCACAACCTGCCGGCAGAGCTATACCTGTTCCTTTCAATCACATTTCCTTTGGCGTCATGTTTCCAAGTAAATTTACGACTTAAACTGCCGTCAGAATTATACTGATTATATTCAATCTTATTCCCTTTGGCATCATATTTCCAAGTCTCTTTATACTTTAAACTGCCATCGGAGTTATACTGATTCTCTTCTATCACGTTTCCTTTGGTGTCATATTTGTAAGTGTTTTTGTGCCCCAAACTGCCGTCGGGCTTATACTCATTCTCTTCAATCCTATTCCCTCTGGCGTCATATCTTGCCCGAAGGTAAGATCTTTCAATTTCCCCTTTGGTCAGTTCGCCGAATTTATATACGCCTTTATATTCTGTAACGCTCACGCTTTTCACCTTGCCTTTCAGGCCGTCTTTCTCCACGTCTGTTTTTTTGGCGCTTTGCGCCCACGCTCCCGCCGCTATGGCGGAAACACAAATTAAGGTGACTATTATTTTTTTCATGGCTTTTCTGTGTTATTCGTGATATTCTATGGTTCTTATTTCAAAGGATGAATACGTGCCTGTCTCGCCGCAATCTTTTATTATTTCAATACGGTTTCCTTTGGCGTCATATTTATAAGTTTCTTTATACTCTAAGCTGCCGTCGGCGAAATACTTATTCTCTTCAATCGTATTTCCTTTGGCGTCATAGGTCAATGTCTTTTTATAGCTTAAACTGCCGTCAGAGTTATATACGTTCTGTTCAATCGCTTTTCCTTTGTCGTCATATTTCCAAGTATTTTTAACTTTTAAACTGCCATCTAAGTCATACCTGTTCCATTCAATCTTATTCCCTTTATCATCATATTTATAAGTTTCTTTATAATCTACACTGCCGTCGGATTTATATCTGTTCTCTTCAATCCTCTTCCCTTTGTCGTCATATTTATAAGTATATTTATACTCTAAGCTACCGTCGGACTTATACTTGTTCTGTTCAATCAGTTTCCCTTTGTCGTCATATTTCCCAATATATTTATGATTTAAGTTGCTGTTGGGGTCGGGGTAATATCTGTTCTCTTCAATCCTATTTCCCTTGTCGTCATATTTCCAAGTCTCTTTAATACTACCATTGAATCCATACACATTCTTTTGAATCATTTCAATCTTATTTCCTTTGTCATCATATTTCCAAGTATAATGTGAACCGCCGTCGCTTTCAGCCTTATTCTCTTCAATTTTATTCCCTCTAGCGTCATATTTTGTCGAAGAAAAAGATGTTGTATAAATTTCCCCTTTGGTCAGTTCGCCGAATTTATATACGCCTTTATATCTTGTAACGCTTACGCTTTTCACCTTGCCTTTCAGGCCGTCTTTTTCCACGTCTGTTTTTTTGGCGCTTTGCGCCCACGCTCCCGCCGCTATGGCGAAAACACAAATTAAGGTGGTTAGAATTTTTTTCATTTTTACTTGATGTTTTATATTTCCCTACTCTGTTCCGGATTTTCAGGTTTCGCCGTTTGTTTAATTGTTTATTTGTAATTGTTTAAACCTAACAGGTTTTTGAAACCTGTTAGGTTTTGTTTCTTTTTCTGTCGACATTCTGTCCCATGCAGGACATTTCAATTGACAATTGATAATTAACAATTGACAATTATTTATTTTGATTAATATGTTTTGTCTTCTTTCCAACTTTTAACTTTATAACTTTCAACTTCTACGGAATGATAGCGCTCATGATTTCGCTCCAAGGACCTTTTTCGCCGCGCGTATTTTCCCAGCAGAGAGCGAAATAAACGGTCTTGCCGCGCATGTCGTGCTCAAACGCGAGCGTAAACGGTGAATTGGTGTCGATGTTCGAGTGTATCAGTTCGTCCCAGCGCATAGGCGGAGTGTCAAGCAGCGTCCATGAAATTTCGGCGCCGTGCTGCCCTGCGGGCTTTGCCTTTTTGTGCCTGCTACCCTTTTCATAGAAGTGAATCGTTACGCGCCCTATCACCGAAGTATCGATGTCCGTATCGGGCGCATCGTTTGCCACAGGCGAGGGCGTGCGCGTGGTCTTGTGAATGGGCAGTCCCATCAACTTGCGGTCTTCGTCGGTAACGGCGGGATTGTAAGTTACATAAGCCTTCAACACTTCGCGTATTTTGGCTTCTGCTGCCTTGCGGGCTTCGGTTTTTGCAAGTACCGCTACAGAAGTGCGCGTGGCGGGATTTTCGGCAGTTTCGTACCTGGCGGCAAAGTCGCTTTGCAGCGCAGTAAGTTCCGTTACTGTGCCTGCGGGAATTTGCCAGCCTGTTGCATGTGCGTTAAGATAAGCGACAACCGTTTGCAGCCATTCGGCAAATTTGTTGTCCTGTCTGGGAATGAAATCAATCTTTTCCATAATAATGAATTTTAAAATGTTATTAAAATATAATATACTGTTTATTAATATTTTCGCTGATATTCACAAATATTTTGCCGTCTTAAACGAAGCTCTCGTTTGCTTTCGCAGAACTTTCGTTTACCTTCACAAAACTTCTGTTTACCTTCGCAGAGCTTCCGTTTACCTTCGCAGAACTTCTGTTTACCTTCACAGAACTTCTGTTTACCTTTGCAGAACTTCTGTTTACCTTTGCAGAACTTCCGTTGCCCTAAATAAGTGTTTAGCTGTCTTAAATAAATGTTTTACTTTCCTGAATAAATGCCTCGCCGTACTGCGCAAAAATTTTGCCGTTCACTTAAAATATAAGACAAAAAAATTCAAGAAATGTTAAAATTTCAGGTAATTATTGATTTATTTACCATTTTTAATTTCAAAATTTAAGGATTTAATAATTGCCGTCTCGTAGAGATGAAATGCCGGTAAAAAAAGTCTTTCCACGTATGTTTCGCGCGGAGCGCTGTCGGTAATTTGAAATACCGCAGGTAGCCCGCGCGACATGCAGGCTGTAACTCTTTCTACCGGCATTTTGTCCCGGATGTGACTTTTTTATTGATTGTTGCTTAGTATAACATTCAATTGTTTATCTGCAAATAACGCAAGGTTTCAACTGTTTGAAAAAGTCGTTGCCCTTATCGTCAACCAAAATAAATGCGGGAAAATCCACAACTTCAATTTTCCATATTGCTTCCATTCCGAGTTCGGGATATTCAAGACATTCGACTTTTTTGATATTGTTTTGCGCCAAAATTGCAGCAGGACCCCCTATGCTGCCGAGATAAAAACCTCCATGCTTTTTACATGCATCTGTAACCTGCTGACTGCGGTTACCTTTTGCAATCATAATCAGGCTTCCGCCGTTTTGCTGAAATAAATCGACGTACGAATCCATGCGTCCTGCCGTTGTTGGTCCAAATGAACCTGATGGCATTCCCTGCGGGGTTTTTGCAGGTCCGGCATAATAAACAGGATGATCTTTTACGTATTGAGGAAGTCTTTCGCCTGCATCTATTCGTTCTTTAAGTTTGGCATGTGCAATATCGCGTCCTACGATTATTGTTCCGCTCAATGACAGTCGAGTAGCAACCGGATATTTCGTGAGTTCTGCAAGAATTTCTTTCATTGGACGATTCAAATCAATTTTTACAGCTCCGCTTTCTTCGGTCTTACGCAATTCGGCGGGAATAAAGCGACCGGGATTTTCTTCCAATTTCTCAATCCAAATACCATCTTTATTTATTTTTGCTTTTATGTTTCTATCGGCAGAACACGATACAGCCAAACCTACAGGACACGAGGCTCCGTGACGCGGAAGTCGAATTATGCGAACATCATGAGCATAATATTTACCTCCGAACTGTGCGCCAAATCCTGATTCCTGCGCTGCTCTCAAAATTTTTTCTTCGAGTTCAATATCTCTGAATGCCTGTCCGCCATCGTTTCCTTGCGTTGGAAGTTCGTCGTAATATTTCGTAGAAGCCAGTTTTACTGTTTTAAGGCAGGCATCGGCAGATGTTCCGCCAATTACAAAAGCAATGTGATATGGAGGACAGGCAGCCGTGCCGAGCGTTTTCATTTTCTCAATCAGGAAATTCTCAAGCGTCTCGGGATTCAGTAATGCTTTTGTTTCCTGATAAAGATATGTTTTGTTTGAAGAGCCGCCGCCTTTTGCAATAAACAGAAACCTGTATTCGTCGCCATCCGTTGCCTGAATGTCAATCTGTGCAGGAAGGTTACAGCCCGAATTTTTTTCTTGGTACATTGTCAGCGGAATGGTTTGCGAATATCGCAGATTTTCCTGTGTGTAAGTGTTGTAAATCCCAAGTGAAATCGCTTCTTCATCGCCGCCGCCTGTCCAAACATGCTGCCCTTTTTTGGCTATGACCGTTGCAGTGCCTGTGTCCTGACAAAACGGCAAAACGTCTTTCGATGAAACTTCCGCATTTTGAAGCATTGTAAGCGCAACATATTTGTCGTTTTCGGTAGCTTCGGGATCCGATAAAATTTTTGCAACCATTTGCTGGTGTTCGGTTCGCAGCAAAAACGAACAGTCGCGGATTGCCGTTTGCGCCAGTTTGGTTAAGCCTTTCGACTCGACTTTTAATATTGCCTTGCCTTCAAATTCTGTTGTTGACACATGATCTTTTGTGAGCAAGTAATATTCCGTTTTATCTTGTTTCAACGGAAATGGATTTTGATATTTAAATTCCGGTATTGACATAATTTTGTATTATTTTTTTGTTTTTATGGTGTAAAATTACTGATTTAATTTCAGATTGTCAAAAAAAATGCGGTATTTATAAGTTCCGAATTTAAAATTAGATGCTGTTTCACAGTGTTTTGACATGAAATGAAAATAGCGTTACGCCTTTGAACGCTATTTTATAAAGCATTATTTGCATGAATATATTTTGATTTTCACGCCCGTCACTCTTCTAATTTATATTGAACAAACAATTCTATTGCCTGATATTCAGCCATGCCTAACTTGTCGAAAATTTTTGCGGTATTTTCGTTTCGCTGTTCAGCACGCATCCAAAATTCACGGGGGTCGGTTCCGGGGAACAACGGACGGTCTTTCTGCGACTGATGTTTATAAATTGCCAGACGCTTGATTACAACTTCTGTCGGACTTAACGGTACAGCCATTTCTGCTTCTGCAACATCCCATTCCTGCCATGCGCCCCGATACAGCCATACCCTGCAATCCTTTATCCACGATTCGTTTTTCAAACGTTTCAGCGCTTCCTCAATAGCCTGAAAACATACGCGATGTGTTCCATGCGGGTCTGACAGGTCGCCTGCTGCAAAAATCTGATGAGGTTTTATTTTTTTCAAAAGTTTCATTATAATCAATATATCTTCTTCACCTATAGGCTTTTTCTTTACGGTGCCTGTTTCGTAAAAGGGTAAATTTAAAAAATGGGTTCTGTTTTCGGGAATATTCAAAAATCTGCAGGCAGCTTTTGCTTCGCCGCGACGAATGGCAGCCTTTATTTCTCTAATATCATTATAATCGGATTCGCCCGGTTTTTTTACTTTCAGGATATTTACGGCATTTGCATACGATTTTTCGGCAATACTTGCGTCCTGTTCGTATATTTGCGAATAATCGCGAACAAAATCGAGGAAGCGAACAGCCTCATCGTCGGCAACGGCAATACTGCCTGATGTTTGATAAGCAACATGAACATCGTGTCCCTGTTCGGAAAGCCGTGCCAGTGTTCCTCCCATCGAAATCACATCATCATCGGGATGAGGACTGAATATCAAAACCCGTTTGGGATAAGGCTTTGCGCGTTCGGGACGCGTAGAATCGTCAGCATTGGGTTTACCGCCGGGCCATCCTGTTATTGTATGTTGCAAATCGTTGAATACTTTTATGTTTATATCGTATGCTGTTCCGCGTTCGGTAACTAAATCGTTCATGCCGTTATCGTTATAATCCTGTGATGTAAGTTTAAGGACAGGTTTGTTCACTTTTTCGCACAGCCAGAATACGGCGCGTTTTATCATTCTGTCGCTCCATTTACAGTTTCCCACAAGCCACGGCGTTCGTATTCGAGTGAGATGCGCCGCTGCCGCTTCGTCTATTATGACGCTTATGTTCGGATGACTTTGCAGGCATGAAGCAGGCACGAGATCGTTCTGTTTTTCTTCGACAAGGCGTTTAATTATTTTTGCTTTCGACTCGCCCCATGCCATCAGTAATATTTTCTTTGCGCTTAGTATTGTTCCAAGTCCTACTGTAAAGCAGTACAAAGGCACATTTTCTTCGCCGTAAAAATCGCTTGCCTTGCCCACTCGCGTAGAATTATTAAGCGATACAACGCGAGTACGCGAATTTATCGCCGATCCCGGCTCGTTTGCGCCTATTTGTCCTGCACTGTCAACACCTAAAATCTGAATATCGATTCCGCCTGCTTTTTCTATATTTTTTTCATACCGGCTGCAAAAATCGGTTATATTTTCTTTTACTGTGCTTCCATCAAACAGATGAATATTTTTTTTCTGAATATCAACATGATCGAATAAATATTCATACATGTAGCGATATCTGCTTTGCAGCGAATTGGTATTGATTGGATAAAATTCGTCGGTATTGAAAACTATCACATTCTTAAAACTTAATTTTTGATGCTTGTGAAGTTCAACAAGTTCGTTGTATATTTGCACTGGAGTGGAACCTGCCGGTAATCCGATAACGCAATTTTCTTTTTTACCGTTTTTTTTCGTTATTGTTTTTGCAATTTCTTTTGCAACTAATTTTGATGCAACATCGGCATTTGAAAAAATAGATACATTCATGCGTTCCAAATGCTTTGCATAATCGGCTGCCTGTATTAAACTGTTATTCATTTTTATATTTAGTTATAAATTGTAAATTCTGAATTTTGACAGTACAAAGGTAGAATATTTTTATAATAATTTGGAACTGATGCGCGGTAATATTGCTCGCATATACTTCCAAATTCAAAATATTTAAATAAATTTGCATATTATAATATTAAAAAAGTAAAGATTATATGAAAAAAATGTTATTTCTACTGTTGGTTGCAGCGCTTACGCTTGCAGCGTGCTCGCAAAAATTCGACGAATGTACATGGATTCGAACAAATCAAATGGGATATTATCCGGAAGCAATGAAAATCGCAGTTTTCATAACAAAGGGCGATGCAGAAATCAGGCGATTTTCAATTTGCGATTCGGCAAGCGGGAAGGTCGTAAAAATCTGCGATAATATTCGGCAAACAGGCGAGTGGAGTGTATTCAAGCATACGGCACGACTTAATTTCAGCGACTTTACCGATAGTGGAACTTATTACATTTCGACAGATAACATAAAATCAGATTATTTTCGAATAGGCTACAATCTTTACAATGGAGCATCCGATTTTCTGTTGCGATACATGCGCCAGCAGCGATGCGGATTTAATCCCTATATGAATGAAAAATGTCATCAAAACGATGGATTTATAATATATCATCCTGTATTGGAAGGCAAGATGATTGATGTTACAGGCGGATGGCACGATGCCGCCGACCAGCTGCAATATGTTACCACTTCGGCAAATGCCGTATATACAATGCTTTTGGCATACCGGCACAATCCCGAAGTATGGGCAGACGAATACGATGCGCTCGGATTGCAGGGTGCAAACGGTATTCCCGATATTTTGGACGAAGCAAAATGGGGAATGGACTGGCTTGTAAAAATGAATCCGCAAAAAAACATGATGTTTGCCCAAATAGCAGACGACCGCGATCATAAGGGTTTTCGTATTCCTTCGCACGATACTGTCAATTATGGCAAAGGCGCCAACATTCGTCCGGTTTATTATGTTACAGGCGAACCTCAGGGACTTTTCAAATATAAAAACAGGGTTGAAGGCGTTTCATCCATTGCAGGAAAGTTTGCATCGGCATTTGCGCTCGGCTCTCGCGTTTTACGCCAATATTATCCCGAATATGCCGAAATCATTGCAAAGAAAGCCATCGAAGCATACGATTACGGAGTGTCGAAACCGGGCGCAACGCCAACAGCTCCAGGAACAGCGCCATATCATTACGAAGAAAAAAACTATGTTGACGATATGGAACTTGCCGCAACAGAACTTGCCGCTTCAACAGGAAACAAAAATTATATTGATGAAGCAGCAAACTACGGCAGGCAGGAGCCTGTAATTCCCTGGATATTGAATGATACGGCACGGCATTATCAATGGTATCCGTTTGTAAATATAGGGCATTACAGGCTTGCCGAAGCGGGAGAAGAAACATATAAGACCGAATTTGTAAAGTACATGAAAGACGCTATTGACATTATTGCAGAGCGTGCAAAGCGAAATCCTTTCAATATGGGAATACCTTTTATCTGGTGTTCGAATAATTATGCAGCAGCAATGCTTACTCATATTGAATTATACAAAAAACTATCGGGCGACAACAGTTACGACGAACTTGAATCATCGCTGCTCGACTGGCTGTTTGGATGCAATCCATGGGGAACAGGTATGATTTGCGGATTGCCATCGTGGGGCGATACGCCAGAAGATGTGCATGCAATTTATAATAATTTGATGAACGGGAAAATTGATGGCGGACTGGTAGATGGTCCTGTTCGTGCAAGCATTTTCAATTCTTTATTGGGAGTTGAAATGAGCGACCCCGATGAATATGCCGAAATGCAGCCCGTTGACAAATTTGTTTATCACGATGACCACGGTGATTTTTCGACAAATGAACCGACGATGGACGGCGTAGGATTTTTAACATATTATCTGTCATCTATCGAAAAAAGAGGCAGGAAATAAGTTTTTAATATAAAAACAGTCGATAACGACTATTAAAAGTAAATAATATTATGCTTACATCTGTTTATACAATTATTTGAAAGCAAAAACAACTGTAATAAAACAGTAAAGCATGGGTTTTATTGCGTCAGAAGCGTGAAAAGACCTGTTGGTAATAATTCTTAAACTCCAATCACCTGACAAAAAATTGACATGTAAGAACAAATACTAACAAAATGAAAGAAAGATAAATTGGAACAAAATCTACTATATAAATTATATTTTAAAATTACCCAAATAATGATTATCTTTGTCATCATAAACTTTTAACAGGAATAGATTTATGGGACGCAAGGTAAAACAGCTTAAAAATTACACAACCGAACAGGTTGAAGCGCTCTTTGAAAGCGATGAGAATAACATTGTGGGAGTGCGCATGTATGCAATAATCCAACTGACACGCGGCTATAGTACCCGCCAATTAGAGGATTTTTATCGCGTTACGCACAAGCAAATCTGCAACTGGGCAGACCGTTTCGATGCGGAAGGCATAGA